>JBBQMQ010000205.1:0-7522 GCA_038329115.1 Bacteroidales bacterium | reverse complement strand
TGTGTAAAATAAAGCACCTTCTCCAATTTTAGGACTTGTTCCTAAATTGTCAGTGCTTTTTGCACAAACATACCAATTGTTATAACCTTCCAGAGGAAGTGAGGGAATGGCAGTCGCAAAATTGTCGACAAAAACACTTTGTGCGGTAAGTGATAATACACTTATTCCAAACACACATACTAGTAATAGTTTTTTCATGATTTTAATTTTTTAAAGTGAATAATGTATTTAATAAAGTAATGTTTCTAAATTATCGGCATTTTGTTCTGTATAATCTGAGTATAATCTCAGATGTTTTTTTGTGTTATTTAATTTATCAAAACGGTACAAATCCCAACAAATTTTTTTTTGAGCTTCATCCCAGCTGGAAATCTGTTTATACGGAAAATCGTTTTGTGGTTTACCGACAAATTGAACTAAAAACTCAAAACCTTTAGCAATGGATCGTCCATCTTGAGATGTTGATTTCATTAAATCAATGTTTAGTGTTTTCGCCATAAAACACATATCCAAAATATGTGTAAGATTGAAAGTTGAATAATGAAATGCTTTCGTTCTTGCTAATTCAAGTGGCTGTTTGCCATCAGGTTCAATTTGTGTAAAAATACGTTTTTCAGACAATTCGTTTATAAATTTAAGTGCAATATCATCTTTATTCAGAAAAAGCGCAATTCTTGCTGCCTGAGCATCGAAAGCAGTACCATGATTATTTTTAGCATTTTGTTCCTGATTACCAACTTTTGATGTCATCATCCAATTTAGATATTCTGAAAACCAGTTATTTAAACCGGAATTGATTTTCTGTGTGTATGCAGGTGATTTTTTCAGCAATTCAATTCCATCCAGCATTTCAACAAAAGTATAGGTTTCAATAATTCCTGCTCCACGACCTTCACCATCATAATATCCCTGAATTGTCTGACCAAAATTGAGATTTGGGTTCATTCTTGTTTCTGGATTTAAAAACCATTTATCTAAATTATCAACCGCTTTTTCAGCATATTTTTCATTCTTTGTAATAAAATATGTTAGGGATAAAGTTATGATTCCTTTAGTCATTAAACTTAGGTTCTTTTTATCAGCGGTTAAAACATCTACATTTGATTCACCATCTTTTCGAATATAAGGTCCGGTTGGATTTTTTGGGTCAGGCCACCAATAAGGCCCACAACTAATATAATCGTGAATATCCTTAGTTGGTGCCAGTTTCGTTTTCTCAACAACAGTACTAAGTTTTTTTTCTAAAACTTTATCTGCTTCGTTGATAAGATGTTTAACAGCAGCATTTGGATTTTTTATAGCATTATCCATACTTTTCAAGTCCCAAAGCCGGGGTTGAGCCAATATATTTAAACTTACAAAGATTAAAATAAATGTATTGAAAAGGATTTTTCTCATGGATTTATTAATAGAGTAATGAATTAGCATTCTTATCAGAGTCACTGATTTTGTTTAAATAATACTTTTCAAAAACACGTTTGGAACTGATTTTATCGGCACGATAAAGCTGCCAGCAAAGTTTATTTTGCACTCCATCCCAGTCCTTTATCTGTTTATACGGGAATTCTTCTTTCGGTTTTCCAACATATTGAGCTAAATATTCCAATGCTTTTGTAATACTTCTTCCATCTTCCGATTTTGAATTAAACAAATCAATTTTCATCGATTTGGCAATCGTACACATATCCAAAAAATGAGTCAGATTAAACGTAGAATATCCCAATGCAGTGGTTCGTTCCAGCTCAAGTGGCTGTGATCCATCCGGCTGAATCTGTTTAAATAACCTTTTTGCCGGAAATTCGTTGATTATTTTTTCTGCTACATCGTTTTTTCCAACAAATAATGCATACCGGGTAGCCTGAATGTCAAAAGCAGTTCCATGATTATTCTTAGCATTTTGTTCTTCGTGAGCAACATCCGATGTCAACAACCAGTTCAAATAGTCTGTGAACCAATTTTTTAAAGTGTTTTGGTCATTGATAGTAAATTTTTTTGAACCTTTAAGCAATTCAACTCCATCCAGCATTTCTACAAATGAATAAGTATCCAGAACACCTTCACCTCTTCCGGCTCCATTCCCGCGACCCGGAATAGTTTGACCATAATTCATGTTGGGATTCATTCTGGTATCTTTATTTATAAACCAGATTCTGATATTCTCAACAGCTTTTGACGCATATTTATCATCGTGAGTCAAATAAAAAGCCAGCGAAAGATTGGCAACACTTTTTGCCATTGCACCCAATGCCCCACGATCAAAATCTTCAATCTCAGGATTTACAACTCCATCTTTTCGGATATATGGCAGCCTATTTGCAGTTTTTGGATTTGGCCACCAATACCTACCCTGACTCAAATAATCATGTTTATCGCCACTTGGTGGTGTCGTTTTTTTATCAACAACTGTCAAAAGGGTTTTATCTAACTCTTTGTCGGCACTTCGGATAATATATTTTGTAACTGCCGAAGACATTGATTTTCCATTTTCCAGACTATTTTTATTCCAAATCCTTGTTTGAGCAAAGGAACCACCTATTGAACACAAACAAAAGGTTATGGCTAACATCTTAAAAGCTAGATATTTCATGGAATATTTTGCGTTTTTTTAAAAATTAATATTTATCCGTTTTATTACCTTCACTTATCAGTTGGAAATCATCCGTTCGGAAAGGAGAAGCCTGAAAACCTGCAATGTTCTGTAAATTTCCAATTGTCCAGTTGGACCAATCGTAACGCACAGCCACTGGTTTGTCAACTCCTTCCGCACTTACCACAACCTGATTGTCTATGATTTCGGCTTTGGCAGTAACAAAGTTTTTATCATCTCCACAAATTGTAAATCCCTGTAATTCACCATCCGATTTTAATCCTTTTTCTACAAAATCGAAAGACAAAATGGCTTTATTTCCTTCGAGTTTTACTGATTTGTAAACCGGACCAGAATACGGAATATTAAATCCATATACCTGATTGAAAGCGATTGCAGCCATTCGTTTACCAACCGGTTCTTTATGAGTTGGATGAATATTATCTTTTGTTCCCAAATCATTTGTTACAATCATTCCGGTATGTGGAAGGTTTTTCCATGTCAGCAACTGCGCTTCTCGAAGTTCAGGCCAAATAGGTCTGTTACGGCTATCAGCATTGGCATATCCCGGCAATTGAACGAACAGAAACGGCATATTAGGATTTTTAAAATCAGCGCGCCATTCTTTAATCATCATTGGAAACAAAGTCTGATATTGTTTGGCGCGGCTTGAATTATGTTCGCCCTGATACCAGATTGCACCTTTTACAGAATAAGGAATTACACGTTTCAACATATTTTCATAAAGTCCATAAGGGCGGTTATAATTCCGTTCGCCCATTGGTTCTTTAGGATTGATAGCTTTGAGTCCATTTTTTATTGAATCGCGATATAATTTGGTAGATACTTCGTAGTTATCAATGAGTTGCATATATTTATCACTGCCTAAATCAGTCATGTACTTTTCATATTTCTCAACAATTGGTGAAGTTTCAGGACTTTTCATTAGCCATTCACGACTCATCCAGGTTTCAGCACCTGAGCCACCTTTGTAGCAGCAAATTAAGCCAATTGGAACTTGTAATTTTGCCTGTAATTCCTTTGCAAAATAATAAGCTACTGCCGATATAGACGAAACATTTTCGGTTGTAGCAGTATGCCAGTTCATATCACCTTTGGCATTATATTGCTCGTAAGGTTTATACGGAACCATTACAAATCGAATATTGGCGTTTTTTGCGTTGGTAATCTCTGTCTTACCACTACCTGAATTTTGCAACATAAAAGCCATATTAGATTGTCCACCTGCAATCCAGACTTCGCCAACATAAATTTCATTTAATTTCAAGGTGTCTTTTGCTGAAATCACTTTCATGGAATAAGGACCGCCTTCTTTCAGGTTCGATAAATCAACCGTCCAGTTTCCGCTTTTATCACTTTTTGACTGAAATAGCTTTCCCTGAATATTGATTGAAACTGTAGCTGTAGGTGAAGAAGTTCCCCAAACCGATACTTTTGCATTGCGTTGTAAAACTGCCCCTTCGTTGAAAAGCTCGTTCAATGTTAACTTTTGAGCATTTATAAAAATGCACAAAAACAATCCGGTTACTAGTATAAATATTTTTGATTTCATTATCTGATAATTAATTTTGAAACATATTCTCCGTTAACAGTTTTTACTTTAGCAATGTATAATCCTTTGTGTGAAATAACAAAACTATTGTTTTGAGTTGAAAGAACTACATTTCCAATTGAATCGTAAATGCGAATATCCATAATTCCGTCAGAACTAATCTTGACAACATTTCCTGAAATACCAATATTTACTTTATTATCAGTATTAATTGATTTAACTGCTGTAGGTTGTAAAGCAATAACTTCAGTTAAAAATTGAATAACTTCAGTTTCAAATTGAGTATTATACGCATCGGAAAAACCTCCATGTCCACCACCGGGAACCGTTGTAAACTTGTGTTTTACTCCAGCTGCTTGCAATGCATTATTTAATTCTACAGACTGACTATAATTAATTGTTGGGTCGGCATCACCATGTATAATGTAGGTAGGAGGTGTCTGAGCATTAACTAAATGAAACGGCGAAAGTGATTTCATAAATGTTTCGTCGGTTGAACGGCTTCCAAGCCAGGATTGCATTCCGGAATAGACTGGGGTAAAGGTGATTAAATCGGCTGCTCCGTATTTGTCTATTACCGCCATCACTTTTATTGTACCGGTATATTGTACGCATTCGTTATCATATATTCTGTCGTTTTGCAAATAACCTCCCATTAATGCTAAATGTCCCCCTGCAGAGCCCCCCTGAAAAACAATTTTATTTTTATCAATATTCCATTCCTGCGCATGGGTTAACACATAATGCATAGCACCTCTCACATCTTCTACTGCGGCTGGGGCCAGAATTTCATTTCTCATTCTGTATTCTACATTCACGATGGCATATCCCTTGTTAAAATACATGTCGAATCCGCCCTGTTCTTCTTTGGCACCACTTACCCAGCCACCTCCATGCATATTTATCACTACCGGAACTGGTGTTGTTGCATTTGTTGGATAATATACATCCATACGGCAATTGACACTGTTGACATTTTTATAAACAATATCAATTAAACCTGTGTAATTTGTTGGATAAAGAACTGATTTCAACGCTTGGAAATTAATTGTTACCGCTTGAGTTAGATTACTTGCATTTCCAAGTTCCGCAAAAGTTCCCGCAGAAACCGTGAGTGTGTAATTCTTGTTTGAACCGGTTTGAGTGGTAAGTGTTACCGGTATTGTAACTACATTATTTGTTACAGTACAAGTACTTAATTGAATTGAAACTCCATTGAGTAATATTGTACCACTTAATTTTTGTATGTCTTTGTTGAAATTAAGAGTTATCGTTTTCTTCAGATTTGAGAAAACAACTCCACCTTCGGATGGTGACGTGCTTCTTAAATTTAAGTTAACAGACTCTTGATAAGTCTTAGTTGCAATTTTATAAACAACAAGTCCACTACTTGTATTGTTGGCGATTCGAAGTTTTGTATATGTATTGCGTAATACAGGCACGACATACACGCTATCCGGATTTTTTATTGTCATATAAGTTCCTAATACACTCCAAGCATTATTCACCCATTCTTCCAATCTAAAGCTCATTCCTTCAGTGCCAGTTACTGCATGGATTTCAACTTCACCTACAGTTTTCAACGTTGGAAACTCAATTGATGCATTTTCTAAGCCTCGTCCAACCATTATCCTGTTTGTATGGGATTCTCCTGTAGGGCAGGTTAACGATCCGGCATATAAATATGCTTTTACTAAATTAAAACCATTTAGAGTCGAAGAAGGGTATGCTCCTGTAGCATAAGTTGTTGATGCTATAGTTCCCCATGTGCCATCTCCAAAATTTGTACGGATAAAATCTACAGAACTCACTCCTGTTGTTGAGAAAGCTGCTGAGGAAGCCGAAAGATCTGAATCACCATAGGTAGTTCCGTTTCCTTTTGCAGTTACCTTATAAGTATATGTACTTCCAGCCGTCAATCCGGTTACAACGGCTGTTGCTGTTGCTTGGCCCGTTACATTTTTTGTTGTAAATAATGCTGTTCCCTGAAATACTTTTATATCATAGCCCGTGGCGTTAGTAACCGGAGTCCAGTTTGCAGTGAATCCGGTATCATTTATCCCGGTTGCATTTCCAATAACTGGTATTGAAAGTTGTGGAACAGTACTTGTTGACGCTTTTACAACGTCGGCCCAATTATCGCTTAAACGAAATCCAGCTAATTTTCCACCAATTCCGGGGCGTTGGCGAATGGTAATTCCCTTGATTGATTTCATTCCAGCAATTCCGGAAACTGTATTATTCAGACTTGTTGTTGCAGCTTCGGTTTCTCCGGGAGTAGGATTGATAAATAATGAAGCTATTTCATTTCCTGCAGTTGCGGCTGTTGTAAATTTAAGCACGATTAAATAAGTTGTGCCGAAAGCTAAATCGCCCGACCACGTATTCACACCTGCTGTTACAGTTCCACCAGTTACGACTCCATCAAAACCAACTCCTAAAAGATATTTTCCTGTTGTTCCGGAGGCCTTCATGAAAACTCTTCCACGTTGTGTATTTCCGGCATAATTTCCATCAAAAGTTAGAAAATCGACTCCTGTAGTTGTAGTCACTCCTGAAAAATTGACTAAAGCACTCAGATAAAAAGTGCCAAAATAATCAGATGATGAAGATGTCAAACTATAAATCGTTGAACGAAATGTAGATGAAGCAACCGTTGATGGTTGGATATTTGCATCGAGTATAATTGATTTCCCTGCATTATTATCAACATAAGTAGAATAGCTCAACGTACTGTTTTCGATAAGCGGAGAAACGCCACCGCCTTCACCACTAGTAAGTTTACCGCTTCTGTTCCATTGATTTGCCATAAGTGGTGCTGTAGCTGTTTGTGTTGCATCTGCATAAACACCCTTTTCCAAATTTACTCCATCTGCATTTATTGCTGTTGGTGCAAAGAAAGAGGTCTGATCAATTGGCAAAGTTTGCGGATAAGTGGCTTTAGCTGCCAAAAATGCGAGACAAAGCGTGAGTATTATGATTATTTTCTTCATTTTTATTGTTTTGATATAAGTTTGACATTATATGTTTTATCAGATAACCTGATTTTACACAGTAATAAACCGGTTTCATTTGTATTAATTTCCAGTTGATTGTTGCCAACTTCCAGTTGTTTTTCCATTCTTTGAATTTGTTGACCAACAGCATTATAAAGTGTGATAGTCGCTTTTCCAACTGTTGATGCAGGAATTTCCAATCGGGTTGATTTAGTAAACGGATTCGGGTAAGCTGAGAGTTTATTTTCAACAATTGTTGGAATGGATGTTGATGTATTTATTTCGAGGACATAGTTTTCAGGAGCGGTTGGACCTACTTGTTGATCGTTTAATGGCCCGTTTGTAATTTCTGAACCTGCATTATAC
>JBBQMQ010000204.1:0-7535 GCA_038329115.1 Bacteroidales bacterium | reverse complement strand
GTCAAAACGTCAGATTTGCTAATGACTTCTTTCAGATTTGCAGTCACCCACAACACCCTTGTCAATCGCTAATGTTTCCTATCAACTCGGCACATACAGGAACTTGCATCCTGTTAGCTTAATACCATGCCCGACATACTATATTGTAGAGACGGGGTGCGCCCCGTCTCTACGTGTTTTAGGGCGCGCTGCGTCTCTAATACAAATACATTTTCATTTTAATCTTCAAATTGTCAAAACATATTCATTTTTAGCTGAAACAAATAAAGATGCAATTTCATTATTTAGTTTAATTTGGCTGATTGACTTACATAGTATGCGATTAACACCCAATGCCTTTAATTTGTATCGATAGTCTTTACAAATAGTATCTGTGAAAAACCAAATACCGATATGAAAAAGAGCCTTCCGGTTTAAATATTGAATAATATCACAGCAACACATATTTTTCAAAGCTCCATCGATTAACACCAATTCACAGTGGAACGATGACAATGTTTCCTCAATTTCTTCTCCTGACTGGCATATAACCACTCGAATATCCTGAGATCTTACATTCAATAAAGGCTCTAATAATTTTGAAAATGCACTATCTTCAGTAATAATAACAATAGTTTGTTTCATAGGTTTTTGATTTAGGATGTTAAACAAAAACAATTCATATAAAAATGTTTTCATCAAAACAATTCTACATAATTCGTATTATTTATATTTCAAACAAATAATTTGAAAACAAGTGTTTTACAAATTCCTTTGTCTTATTCATTGTTGAATTAAAATCAGATCGAGAATTGAAATATGCTTCATAATTGACTTTTAAACTAAAGTCATATATAAACCGACATTGGGAAGTCAGGTTGAATTGAAGAAATATTTTGAGAGATGTCATTATTAAACAACAAAAACAAAAAAAAGTTTGAGTAATTAAAAATCAGAAATATCAGTTTTATTTCTTTTATGTTTTTATAACTTTAAAGACTCTAAAGCAAGGCATTGTCTTGGGTTTTTAAATCAACAACCTATTTTCTTATCGCAATTATCTGTAATTGAATTTATCAAAAATATTTCTGTAAATTTGTCCAAAATTATTTACAATGAAAATCCTGCTCGTCACACCACCGCTCACGCAGCTCAATACACCTTATCCCGCCACTTGTCAGTTAGCAGGATTTTTGGGTTCGCAAGGCATACAAGCAGCACAAATGGATTTGAGCATTGAGCTTATTCAGAAATTATTCAAAGCCGAAAAGCTGGCTGAAATCTTTCAGCTAGCCGCATTGCTTCCAAAAGTATCCAAACAAAACAAAATTATACTTCAACAGGCCGATTTTTATACACGCACCATTGAACCCGTGATGGGATTCCTCAGCGGAAAAGACCTTACGCTTGCAACCCGGTTCAGCAACCGCGATTTCTGGCCTTCGACGAGGCAACTTCCAACCGAAGAGGAACTGGAATGGGCATTCGGAATGATCGGAAACCACGACAGAGCCACGCATTTATGCACCTTGTTTCTGAAAGATTTGTGCGGTTTTATCAACCAAACAATCGATCCGCATTTTGAATTGATACGCTATGCCGAATCGCTTTGCCTGCATTTGCCTGATTTTGAGCCGCTGCAAGCTGAATTGCAAAAGCCGTTTTCGTTTATCGACAACGTGATGCTGCAACTGTTTACCGAAAAAATCATTGAAACAAAGCCTGAATTTGTGGGCTTTAGCATTCCTTTTCCGGGAAATTTATTCAGTGCGTTGCGTTGCGCTCAACTGTTGAAGAGTGATTTTCCCGAAATAAAAATCATCATAGGTGGAGGTTATGTAAATACCGAATTAAGAAGCATTTCCGACCCCGGAATTTTTGATTACATCGACTATCTCATGTTCGACGATGGCGAATTGCCTTTGCTACGGTTGATACAAGGCGGAGAAATGATTCGTACCATTTTCCGCAATAAAGCCGGAAATCTGGAACGAATAAATCTCGACAGCACAGAAAATATCGCATTTTCCGAAACCGGAACACCTAATTACAGTGGATTGACGTCGACCGGATATATAAACCTGATTGAACTGACCAACCCCATGCATGCCTTGTGGAGCAACGGACGGTGGAACAAAATGATGCTGGCACATGGCTGCTACTGGGGAAAATGTGCATTCTGCGACTGTTCGCTGGACTATATTAAACGGTATGAAACCACTCCCATCGGCATGATTGTAGACCGAATGGAAACGATTATGCATCAAACCGGCCAATCGGGTTTTCATTTCACGGATGAAGCCGCCCCTCCTGCCCTACTCCGCAAACTGTCCGAAGAAATCATTCGCCGAAAACTCACCGTGAGTTACTGGACCAATATCCGTTTCGAAAAATCTTTTACACCGGAATTGTGTTATCTGCTGGCGCAATCGGGTTGTATTGCCGTCTCGGGCGGATTGGAAGTGGCTTCGCCACGCATTTTGAAACTTATAAACAAAGGAATCACTATAGAGACGGCGCGCGAAAGCATGAAAAACCTAACCGAAGCCGGCATCATGACCCACGCTTACCTCATGTACGGTTTCCCTACCGAAACTGAAAAAGAAACTATTGAATCGCTGGGAGTGGTTCGGGATTTATTTGAAAATGGATATATTCAATCGGCATTCTGGCACCGGTATGCCATGACCATTCACAGTCCATCCGGACAACATCCCGAAAGTGTGGGCGCAGAATCGCTTCAACACCAACCCTACTCGTTTGCCAACAACGAAATTCCATTCACCACACCGCACGAAATCGATCTCGACTTCTACGGACGAGGCCTAAACCTGGCCACGTATAATTATATGCAAGGCGCAGGAACTGATGTGGATGTGAAAAAGTGGTTTAAATAAACAATTTGTTTTTTTAATAATTCATAATTTATCAAGCATTCACTATAAATATTGCTTGTATTTGAATAATAAATCATTTATCTTTGTAATCGATAATGCTTACATTAGAAAAGAGTTATGCCCAAGATATTTGAATATTTCGGATTCATTTTTTACTTCTTCTCGAACGAACATGAACCGATTCATGTTCATGTTGCTCATGGTGACTGCGAGACAATTTTCGAATTGATATTGGAAAATGGAGATTTGAAAGAGGTTCGCAGAAGAGAAAAAAAAGGAATTGACCCGCTACCCGAAAAAGATGCAAAAACGGCAGAAGCATTTATCAGAAAATACGAAACAAATATCATTGAAAAATGGATTAATTTCTTTGTCCTGAGAAAACAAATCAGGTGCACCAATATTAAAAAGAAAATTTAAAACAATATGGCACAACAACTATTCATTCAGCAAGCAGTATATGTTGCCAACCTATCGGTGGAACTCATATTTAACGATGGCACTATCAGAGAAGTTGATTTCGAGACTTTTTTGAATTCACATCCGCATCCCCAATACAACAAATATCTGAACCCCGCTAATTTTAAAAAATTTCATCTTGATCATGGCAATATTGTATGGGGGAAGAATTGGGATTTGATTTTCCCAATAGAACAACTTTATACAGGAATTATTTCTGAATAATCTCCTATTTGGAGCAGTAAGTTCATATTATTAGTTGTTCTTCCAATAATGTTTAAACTCAATTAAAATAGAAAACACGTAAAGGAAATATGACCTGAACCTACTCCCTCGTAACAAACGAGGGGCTGAGAACCGAAATGCTATAAAATTTTCTAAAAGTCCAACCGGCTTGAATTAATAGGAAATTAAACGATTTGTTCAAGAATTAGCTTCCGCTTCTAAAATTTCCCGAGCAATAATCACCCCATTTACCGAAGCCTGCATCAATCCGCGGGTAATTCCGGCGCCATCGCCTGCCAGATACAGGTTTTCAAAAGCAGCCGATTTGAAATGCTCATTCACTTTAATGATGTTGGAATAAAATTTCACTTCCACGCCGTAGAGCAATGTTTCATCGCTGGCCAGTCCGGGTGAAACCTTATCGAGCGCGTGAATCATTTCCACAATATCCACCAAAATGCGGTGCGGCAATACAAGGCTTAAATCGCCCGGCACGGCATCTTTCAGCGTTGGAATGATATTATTCCGTATTAACCGTTCTTTAGTTGTGCGGCGTCCACGGATAATATCGCCGAAACGTTGAACCAGAATATGATTGTTGGTCAACATGTTTGCAAGCGATGCCACATGTTTTCCGTATTCAATCGGTGCATTAAAAGGCTCAGTAAATTTCTGCGAAACCAGTAGGGCAAAGTTCGTATTTTCGCTTTTCAGGTCTTTGTAGCTATGTCCGTTCACCACCGCCAGGTTGTCATCGTAATATTCCGACGACACAAAACCGCCCGGATTGGAACAGAAAGTCCGTATTTTATCGTCGAAAGTTTTGGAATAATGGATGAGTTTAGCTTCGTAGAAATTTTCGTTGATTTCCTGCATCACTTCATTGCGGCATTCCACCCGCACACCGATATCAACAATGCCGGCGGCTGTTTTTATTTTGTTCTTTTCGCATTGTTGGAGCAACCAACCCGAACCTTCGCGGCCCACAGCCACTACTATATTTTTTCCAAAATATTCTCCTTTTCGGGTCATCACACCCTGAATTCGCTTTTCGTTTACACTTAGTTCCGTTTCATTAAACTGAATAACTCCGTCCTTGATGTTAGCCTTACTTATAAAATCCTCCACCGCTTCATTGAAATGAATTTCAACACCTTTAGCCTCCAGTTCCACGAAAAGCTGTTTATATAAACTCTGAGCTTTTTCCGTTCCCAAATGGCGAACAGGACAATGCACCAGTTTCAGGTTTGCATCAATCGACCGGCGGGCAATATCACGCATTTCGGGCGTAAGAGTTTCGCCATGAATCTTAGAATCGGCTCCGAATTTCAGATAAATAGTATCGGTATATTTAATAAGTTCAATGGTTTTCTCAACGCCGATATATTCGGGAAGCGTGCCGCCCACCTCGGGTGATAATGATAGTTTTCCGTCCGAAAATGCCCCTGCTCCTGCCCAACCGGTTGTTATGCTACACGGATGGCAATTGATACATCGTCCGCCGTTTGTTGTTTTGGGGCAAACACGGTCGCTTCCCCTTCCTTTTTCAAGAATGAGAATACGAAAGTTTTCAGTCTTGTTTTTTTGCAACAATTCGTAAGCAGTAAAAATGCCGGCTGGACCGGCACCAATTATAATTACATCGTAACGATTCATATTTTTTCTGTTGAGAAGCGGGAACTATTTTTTTATTCAGACAATTATTCAAAATAAATGTCAAGACACAAAAATACACATTTCTTTTTGAATTCAAATAACATGAAAGGCTGTTTAAAAAAAATAACGTACTTTTGCTTCGAAAATTCAGTGACATGCAGCAGGAAAACAAAACTTTTTGGTTCGACAATTTGAGAGTGATAGCCACCATAGGGGTTATTCTTATTCATGTTTCGTCGGAATATGTTCCGGCTTCGGGTACCATTTCGGCCTATACTTTTTGGATTGGTAATCTTTTCGACAGTGCTTCGCGTGTAAGTGTGCCCATTTTCGTGATGCTTTCCGGTGCATTGCTGCTGCCAAAAGATTATGGAATCAGCACTTTTCTAAAAAAAAGACTGGTACGATTGGTAATACCATTTTTGTTTTGGAGTCTTATTTACATTGGAAATACCATTTACGGAGAGTTTGATGCCGGACATAAAATGAGTTTCTACCAAATTGCCCGAACTGTTTTCGTCAATCTTCGCGATGGAAGTTCGATTCACCTGTGGTATGTGTATATGATTATCGGTGTTTATCTTTTCATCCCCGTTATCGGTAAATGGGTACGCAACAGTACCGAAAAAGAAATGCGTTACTTTCTCATTATCTGGGTTTGCACCCTTTTTCTCGACCAACCGTATCTTTACAAAATTAAACCGGATATCGATCTAACCTATTTTACCGGATTTCTTGGCTTTCTTATTTTGGGGCATTATCTCACCTCCAATTCATTTGGAAATGCACGAAAAACTAATTTCATTGCACTAATGATGGTGCTTGTTGGCTATTTTTCAACCGTTCTCGGTACTTTCTTTGTCCATCAAAGTACAAACGAATATGTTTCTACTTTTTACGAACCGTTGAGTCCGAATATCATGTTGTTTGCTGCCGGTTTATTCCTGTTGAGTAAAAACAAAGATATCACACAGCCTTTTTTTGTAAAAATTCGTAATTTTATAAGCCGGTACAGTTACGGAATTTTCCTTGTTCATGTGCTCGTCCTGTTTAAACTATACGATTTCGGATTGAGTTGGAACTTTATTAACCCGGTATTAGGCATACCTATAACCGTTTTAAGCACTTTAATCGTTTCATCTTTAATCATTTTTATAGTAAATAAAATTCCTTTCGGAAAATATATTTCGGGGTAAAACAGAACAGTTCCAATTCTCTATTGTTTGATAATTAAAAGAATATGTCACACGATCACAGCCATCATAACCACAGCACTTCCGATGTAAAAAACATAAAAGCGGCTTTTCTGTTGAACCTGTTTTTCACACTGGTGGAAATTGTTGGCGGCTTTATGACCAACAGTGTTGCCATTCTATCCGATGCTATTCACGATTTGGGCGATTGTCTCTCACTCGGGTTGGCATGGTATTTCCAGAAAGTGGCAAAAAAAGGCAGCGACACCTCCTACTCGTACGGTTACAAACGTTTTTCACTGCTTGGGGCAATCATAAACTCCATCGTGCTGGTTAGCGGAAGTATTCTGATACTTACCTTTGCCATTCCGCGAATTATTCATCCTGTTGCAGCAAATGCAGGTGGCATGTTTTTATTAGCTATTTTGGGAGTTGTAGTAAACGGTGCAGCCGTTCTGCGTTTGAAAAAAGGAAGTTCAATCAACGAAAAAGTAGTCACACTTCACTTGCTCGAAGATGTATTGGGTTGGCTGGCTATTCTTGTAGGTTCGATGGTTATGCATTTCGTCAACGTTCCGGTTCTCGACCCGATCATGTCGGTCGGAATTGCTTGTTTCGTTTTGTATAATGTATTTAAAAACATGCGCCAAAGTCTGCGTATTATTCTTCAGGGTATTCCCGTAGAATTCGACATAACGGCTATTTCAGAACATCTGCAACAATTTGAAGGCGTGGAAAACATCCATGATTTGCACGTTTGGTCAATCGACGGCGTCTACAACATATTGACTGTTCATGTAGTATTGAACAATAAACTTGAGATGACAAAAATGGCCGAACTGAAAGGTCTGATTCGCGATTCGCTAAAGGAAAAAGGCATACAACATGCCACCATTGAGTTTGAAACAGAAAATGAACAGTGTGTTTTTGAAAATTGCTGCTGAGAATAAAAAAATGGGCTCTAAATTTTAAAAATATTGTACAATTGAGCAACTTTTGTATTATCTTTGCACCATGGATAGAATAATGTACAAAACACCTGCGTTTGATTCATTTTACAACTCGCTCAATAACAGAGCCAAAAAGAAAGTTGATTATGTTTTTGAACACATACGTTCTGAGAAGA
>JBBQMQ010000203.1:0-7627 GCA_038329115.1 Bacteroidales bacterium | reverse complement strand
TAAGCGCGGTCGGTTATGGTAAGTGTTTCATCCACATTATGATCGGTAATCAAAATTCCGATATTTTTATCTTTCAATTTCCAAACAATATCCTGAATATCCTGAACAGCAATAGGATCGACACCGGCAAAAGGTTCATCGAGCATGATAAACCGTGGTTCAATGGCTAAACATCGGGCAATCTCCGTTCTTCGTCGTTCACCGCCCGAAAGCCTGTCGCCAATATTTTTGCGGACATTTTCCAAATTAAATTCTGAAATAAGTCTTTCGAGCGATTCCTTTTGATATTCCTTAGTGAAATTGGTCATTTCCAATACCGATCTAATATTGTCTTCCACAGTCATCTTTCGAAAAACGGACGCTTCCTGAGACAGATAACCAATACCTTTTTGTGCACGTTTATACACCGGAAATTTAGTTATTTCTTCATCGTTCAGGAAAATTTTTCCTGAATTCGGTGCAACAAGTCCGGTTGTCATGTAAAATGTAGTGGTTTTTCCGGCACCATTCGGACCGAGTAAACCTACAATTTCCCCTTGTTTAACATCAATGGAAACATCGTCTACAACCATACGTTTTCCGTACTTCTTGAATAAATGCTCGGTGCGAAGCACCATATCCTCGTTTACCATAAAATTTGATTTGAATCACAAAAGTACACTTTTTTAAGACGATATGCAAAATGCGAAGATGAAAAATAAGCAAAAGACTGGATTAATTCAAACTTTAAAATTTGAATCAACGAGCCTCATTAATTCGTTAGCAGTTTTCCAGTTTCGGGTGGTAGCAGTTACTTTCAGTTTGTTTTCTAAAAAAGTATTTGAAAGTTTGGTATTTCCGTAACCTGTAGGGCAATAGAGATAAAGTATATTTCCATTCCGATCAAATTCATCCGGCAAGTATTGTTTCTCAAACAATTTTTCAATTTTAGCTTTTTCAGGAATAGCCAAAAGGAAAGTCAGATGAAGAAAATCCGGATTTTTTGTCACGTCAGCAATAAAAGGATTGTTTTGCAGGGCATTCTTCAGTTCTTCAGCGGTCAAAACCAGCACCGGAACAACAAATCCCAGAGATTTCTCTATCTTTTCAGAAATACCGCGGGCTAGTTCCAAAGTTTCCGAGACATCTGATTGAAAAACAACATTTCCACTTTGAATGTAAGTTTGAACATTATCAAAACCAAGTTCGATAAATAATTGCTTCAAAGCATCCATCTTAATTCTATTCTTTCCGCTGACATTAATGCCTCTCAATAATGTGATAAATATGCTCATACGTTTGATTTTGCACAAATACAGTTAATATATTTCTTTAAAACACATAGATAAGTAAAGTCGTTCATTTCTGAATTAAAGGTCATTTCCGGAAATCCGGATTTTCCTGATTTTTTTTTGGGATAAAACTTTCTTTTGAGCTAAAAATGTGCTGTTTATTCGGGATTTTTTACGACCTTTGCACCCCAAATACAAATATAAAATTTGAATGAAAACAAATAATGAAAAATGGCAAGGTAATTCGAAACCAAAATCGAATGCAGGTGCCGGCCGTGATGGTAAATCTTCTGAGAAACGCGATGTGAAATCGATATTGAAAGGCTCAAGAGGGGCAGCAAAATTTAGCACCGGAAAACCAACTAATGATAGTCGACCTGCTTATGGTGAAAAGAAACCATGGGAAAACAACGACAGCAAACCGGCTTATGGCGAAAGAAAACCATGGGAAAATAAGGAAAGTGGTCGTCCGGCATTTGGAGAAAAAAAATCATTCCAGTTAAAAGGTGACAAACCTTCATACGGAGACAAAAAACCCTATGAAAGCCGCCCGGCATACGGAGAAAAAAGATCTTTTGAAAGCCGTGGTGACAAACCTGCTTATGGCGACCGGAAACCTTACGAAAACAGAGAAGGAAGCCGTCCGGCATTCGGAGCAAAAAAACCATGGGAAAATAAGGAAGGTGGCCGTCCGTCATTTGGTCCGAAAAAACCATGGGAAAACAGAGATAGCAAACCATCATTTGGCGAACGTAAACCATGGGAAGACCGCATAGGAAGTGATGGCGAAAAAGTATACGGAAGAAGAGAACAATCTTCGGATGATGAACAACATAGCGGAAAACTTTCATTTAAAAAGCCAGGAGAAACAAGAAAATCGGAATTTACCGAAACCCGATATGACAATAAAAAAGATGGAGTAACTTTCCGCAAACCGGCCCGCAGAGAAGATGACAATTATGATCCGAATGCAAAATACAGTCAAAAGAAACAACTTGAATTCAAAAAAACGGTTATTGATTTTACAAAACCAATACGTTTGAATAAATTTTTGGCTAATGCAGGAATTTGCTCTCGTCGTGAAGCTGACGAATACATCCAAGCAGGAGTAATTTCGGTAAACGGAGAAATTATTACCGAAATGGGTGTGAAAGTATTGCTTACCGATAAAATCATGTTCCATGATCAAACGGTGCATTCTGAACGAAAAGTATATTTATTGCTCAATAAACCAAAAGACTGTGTAACAACAACCGAAGATACCCACGATAGATTGACGGTGCTTGATTTGGTAAAAAATGCATGCAGCGAACGTATTTATCCGGTTGGCCGCCTCGACAGAAATACAACAGGTGTACTTTTGCTCACCAACGATGGTGATTTAGCATCGAAACTGACTCATCCTAAATATGACAAGAAGAAAATTTATCACGTAACGCTTGACAAACCGCTTCAGAAAGATGATTACGATGCTATCATGGCCGGGATTTCATTGGATGATGAAACTATTGCTGCCGATGCACTGGAATTTGTAAAAGAAGGCGATTTGAAACAGGTAGGGATTGAAATTCACTCCGGCCAAAACAGGGTTGTTCGTCGTATTTTCGAAAAGTTGGGTTATAAAGTGATTCGCTTGGATCGTGTTTATTTTGCCGGTTTAACTAAGAAAAGTTTGCCTCGCGGCAAATACCGCTTCCTGAATGAACGCGAAATAACAATGCTCAAAATGGGAGCTCACGAATAAATCATTTTAATTTAAAAATATATAATCTCCACTGCATAACTTGCATTGGAGATTTTTTTTGGACTACATTTGTATGATTTTATAAAAGTTGTTAATCACAAACTAGTAAATAAAATGGGAAAAGTAGTTATTGCCGGCGGCACAGGCTTTATTGGCAGTTATCTTGCAATTCGTTTTATTCAATTAGGATATAAGGTCATCATCATTTCACGACAACCGGGTCATACCTCGTGGCGACCAAAAGATTTGAGAAAAGCACTTGAGGATGCAGAATTGGTCATCAATCTGGCCGGAAAATCAATCAACTGCAGACATACCAAAAAGAACAGACAAATCCTTATCGAATCGCGAACTAACCCAACTACATGGATTGGAAACGCTATAAAAGCATGCGAAAATCCGCCAAAACTCTGGATTAATGCGAGTGCTTCGGGAGTTTATCAGTCCTCAAAATTCCATGCCATGACCGAAGAAAGATTTGATTTTGCTTCGGATTTTGTAGCTGACCTGGTTCTGCACTGGGAAAATGTTTTTATGGGTTTTCATCTACCACAAACAAGACAGGTTGCGCTGAGAACTTCGGTGGTATTGGGGCGTAATAACGGTGCTTTAAAACCGTTGGCGTTTTTATGCAGATGCGGATTAGGCGGCAAACTGGCCGATGGCAAACAAATGTTTAGTTGGATTCATATCGAAGATTATTTTCGCACAGTACTGTTCCTACTGGAAAATCAGGCCATTCAGGGTGTATGCAATTGCACATCACCAAATCCGGTAACGAATGAAAAACTGATGAAAACTTTACGGAAATCACTCCGCGTTCCGTTTGGAATTCCCACTCCCCGATTTATAGCAATTATTGGTGCTGCTATTATTGGTACCGAGCCAGAATTAATCCTGAATAGTTCATACCTGCTTCCAAAACTGTTGCTCGACAATGGATACGAATTTTTGTTTCCGACTATTGAAGAAACTTTGTCTGATTTATCGAGCTAACCTACCTTAAAATTGTGGTCCACCCCCACCACCATATCCACCAGGAGGTCTGTCTCCATGATCGCGATGCGGTCTATCATCACCGGGACTAAACTTTTGAAAATCTACTTTGGCAGGATTTTTCGAACCTTTAAACTGATTTATTTTATATGCAAAGCTTAGCAGAAAGTAAGTTGTAAGCGTGTTGTACGAGCTGGTTTGAATATAATTATCACCAATTGACTGACGTATATTTAACTGCTGGTGCAAAATATCATTTACTTTCAGCGTCAGAACTCCCGCATTTTTGAAAAGGGCTTTATCGAAGGTAGCATTCCAGATTAACTGATTTTGCGCAGTGGCTGAGTAACCTGCCATGGTTGTGTAGTTTATATCGCTGCCAATATTGATGTTGTAAGGTAAATGCAGTACCATATTACCGCCTCCGCTCCAGTCGTTGGTAGTTGCCACAGTAGTTTTCAGATTATTGCGGGTATTGGAGTAACGAAAACTTCCGCGAAGTCCGATTTCAATTATATCAGTCGTAAAAGTCAATGACAATTGTTCGCCGGCATTATACCGAAACGTTTTACTCAAATTGCCCACTGGAATACTGTCTGAATTTAGAGTTTGTGCATTTAAACCACGGGCCGAATATCCGTATTTCTGATCGACACCTAACGAAGTATTGGTATTGAAATGAAGCCGCTTTTGAACTAACGGTATATTAAACATAACGTTTCCATTAATGTTATAAGGGGTTTCAGCAGAATTTACGGTCTGACTGTATTGTTTTCCGGTGGAATCGTAAATACTGTTGGCAACTAACGCATCTTTGTTCATCTGACCATAGAGTGAGGCGTTGAAAGATGAAAATGTACTATCGTTGAAGGAGGTGAACATCATGCGTAAGCTCTGGTTAAATTCAGGTTTCAATTCAGGATTTCCAATGGTAATGTACATTGGATTCGAATTATTCTTGACCGGCTGAAGCTGGCTGATACTAGGCTGACCGGTTTGACCGCGATAATCAATTCGTGCAAACTTTTTACGTCCAAAATTATATTGAAATCTGGCTGTAGGAGCAAAATTGAATACTTCGTTCGGGACATAAGTCTTTGAACCGTCTTCATATAACCTGTAACTGTACGATTGCGAAGGTTCACCTTTCATACCTAACATAATATTAAAACTTTTGTCCACATAACGGTAGTTCAGTTCCAGTGTTTCACTGTAAAACCTGTTTTCATAATTATTGCTGTATGTCAAATCATGAATGGAATACTCACCAACTGAATCCTTTTTATATTGATCCTTTTCAGAAATATTATTGTTATTTTTAAATGAAACAGATGTTTCGAGGAAGTTTTTTAAATTCCACAACGGTTCTACAAACGACAAACGAAGGTTGACATTGAATCTGTCGGAATGACTCAACGTGTGCTGATCAATTGAGTCTGTTCGGGTTGAAGTATGGCTGTTTGATTTATTGTAACTTTCGTTGTCGCTCCGGCTCAATCCCGTTTGAAGGTTAGCTGTAAGCGTTCGCCCTTTTTTTGAATTGAATTTACGACTGTAAATCACGGCCAAACCACCCTCAACCGATGAACCATTGCCATGATTTGAATTGTTGCCCCAACTTGTAAGCATAGAATCGGTTTTGTTGGTATAATTGTTCTCACTAACTGAAAAAGAACGGTTGTAATTGAAAGTAGGTTGGAAAACAAAAGTGTTCAATGTATCGGGTTTCCATTCTATTTCCATGCGTAAATTGGCCGAGTAATTGTCGTTTGAGGCTCTGATAGAATCTTTCTTTATATAAGTTGAATCAATCAGGTAACTTTCGCGGTTACTGTTAGTATTGGTTTCGTTGCCCGAATGGTTTAACGATCCGTCGCCGCCAATTTTCAATTTAGGATTCACGATGGAACTGTTATTAAAACCCAGATTCTGCATGGCAGTAATTCCGCTGTTATTACCGTATCCTCCCCGTCCGCGGCTGCTTCGTGAAGTATTGGTGTTATTGGCTCCACCGGTGAGCGTACTCTGAGCCTCGCCGTCGATAAAATTGATAAACATATTCCCATCATATCGAAGCGCTCCGTTCAGGTCAGCACCAGCGCCACCTGTAATGTTTCCAAAAGTTCCCTTTTTGCGGTTTGCTTTGAAAGTAAGGTTGATAATCCGCTCGGTATCGTTATCTTCAAACCCGGTGAGTAAAGCCATATCCGATTTTTGTTCCAGCACCTGCACCTTGTCAATCATTTCAGCAGGAATATTTTTCGTAGCCATTTCCACATCGTCGTTAAAGAATTTTTTACCATTCACCCGTATTTTCTTTACTTCCTGACCATTTACCGTAATTTTTCCTTCGGCACTTACTTCCACACCCGGTAGTCTTTTCAACAAATCTTCCACCACTTCATTCTGATTAGTTTTGAAAGCCGTAGCGTTGAATTCAGTGGTGTCGCCTTTTACCACCATTTGTGCTGCTGTTCCTGTGACTTGCACTTCCTTGAGCATGTGCGAATCTTCACTCAACTGAATATTCTTTAGAATCACATCCCTGTTTATTACTGTAACTTTTTGAAGATACTCCACGTAACCTACCATTGTAATTTTCAGAAGATAATTACCCTGTTTTACTTTTGACAATATAAAACTACCTTTCGAGTCGGTCTGACCACCCAGCACCAGCGACGAATCGACGGCCTGGAGTAAACGTACAGTTCCCATCTCGATAGGAAGTCCATTTTTAGAATCAAAAACGGTGGATTGTATGCTGTGTTGGGCTAAAGAGCTAAGTGTAAAAATCAACAAAAGTGAGACAATAACTAAAATCTTTTTCATTCGGAATAATTATATTAAACATAAAAAATCGCAAGAAGGTGGATTTCAATCTCGCGAAAGTGTTATAACGGACTTTTGTCCGCTTTATTGGACATTGGCAAAGGTAAAAGGTTTAATCCGTATTGTGAAAATAATTGAGTTTTTTTATCTTTTTATGGTAATAATAGAAGTAACCTGGATTAAAACTTGAAATCAAGACATTATTGGAATAAGTGAGTGTTATTTAAGTTTACTATTAATACCAGCAATTGCGACAAATGGGTTTCCGGGTAAGGTTGTAAGTGACGAGCAGCTCATTACTACCGAATGAACCGTAACGAATTGTACCAAAATGATAATTATAATTGTATGACAAATGAATAGCTTCGCTCAAATTAAAACCGAGTATCATGCCTACTTCGCTTTGAGTACGATAAAATAGACCGATGTCAAACAAATCAGGTTTATCTGTCAACCCGTTACTCTTTTGGGATTTGAAATAACTTTCTACATTGAATTCCAACTGATAAATATTGGCATACTGGATGGCGCATATACCTCCACCGAAATTGACAATTTTGTTGGAGTTTTCATTGTATTTAATATAAATAAAATTTGTGTTGGTTTGTAATTGCATATCGGCCGGAAATAAGGAGAAAAGATTGTGGCTTGTTATACCAATTTTAAATGATTTATTGGTTATTTCACCACCCAAGTCGGCATTAAACCGTCCTGCATAAATCAATTTCTCATTTGCTACAATATCAAGATCGGTAGATAAACTTATCTTCGATAAATCGTATGAAAC
>JBBQMQ010000202.1:0-7676 GCA_038329115.1 Bacteroidales bacterium | reverse complement strand
TTTTACGCTTTCAGGAAAAGGCTTACATTCAGGATTGGAAATTAAACTTACTTTCCTTCCCGCTCCCGAAAATCACGGTATAAAAATCAAACGGATTGATTTAGATGAACAGCCAGAAATGGACGCAGTTGCAGAATATGTTACCGAAACCACTCGCGGAACCGTTCTGAAAAAAGGTGAAATGCAGGTTAGTACAATTGAACATGTGCTTTCGGCATTGTATGCATTGGGAGTTGACAATTGTATGTTGGAAGTGGATGCTCCGGAATTTCCGATTCTTGACGGAAGCGCAAAATACTTTGTTGAAGGTATTCAGCAAGCTGGAATTGTAGAACAAACCGCTGAAAAGGATTATTATATTGTTCGTAAAAAAATTGAATATTCAATTCCAGAAACCGGTGCAAAAATCACCATTTTACCTGATGATACTTTTAGTGTTGATGTTCATATCGGATTCAATTCAAGTGTATTACCAAATCAGTTTGCAAGTTTATCATCGCTTGATAATTATGTTGAGCAGGTTTCAAGTGCAAGAACATTCGTTTTTGTACGCGAAATTGAACCTTTAATCAAAATGAACCTGATTAAAGGCGGTGATTTGAAAAATGCCATTGTTATTTATGACAAACTGATGCCTCAAGCCGATTTTGATACGATGGCAGATTTGCTTCATCAACCCCGACATGATGCTAATAAACTAGGATATTTGAACGGTGGAATTAAATTTCCAAACGAACCGGCAACTCACAAACTGCTTGACATTATCGGCGATTTGGCATTGATAGGTAAGCCGTTACGTGGAAAAGTAATTGCTACATATCCCGGACACAAAATAAATACGGATGTAGCCAAGCTGATTCGGAAAGAAATAAGGAAACAAGATGTACAGGCACCAATTTATGACGATACTATTCCGCCGATTTTAGATGTGGTTGCCATTCGTAAATTATTACCGCATCGCTGGCCGTTTTTGATGGTTGATAAAATCATTGAAATGCGCGAAAAAGTGATTGTCGGAGTGAAAAATGTAACTGTAAACGAAACGTTTTTCATGGGGCATTTTCCTGACGAACCTGTTATGCCGGGCGTTTTACTGGTTGAAGCAATGGCTCAAACCGGTGGTTTACTGGTGTTGAATTCCGTTGAAGAACCTGAACGTTATTCGACTTATTTTCTGAAAATTGATAATGTGAAATTCCGTCAGAAAGTAGTTCCAGGTGATACTGTTATTTTTCATTTGGAAATGACCGAACCAATGCGTCGCGGATGTGCCATTATGAAAGGAACTGCCTTTGTAGGAGGAAAAGTGGTGACCGAAGCCGAATTTATGGCGCAAATTGTGAAGAACAAATAAGGCATAGATTAAGGCAGAGGCAAAGAAAAAATATCGCGAACGAAGTGAGCAAATAACGCCGAAGGCAAATATCATGAGCGAAGCGAAGTAACAACACGAAGTAAATATGAAACAACCATTAGCTTATATTCATCCGGATGCAAAGATTGCATCAACCGTAGTAATCGAACCATTTGTTAGCATTGATAAGAATGTGGTAATTGGTGAAGGAACGCAAATCGGATCGAATGTAACCATTCTGGAAGGAGTCAGAATCGGCAAAAATTGTAAGATTTTCCCCGGAGCTGTAATCGGAGCTGTTCCACAGGATTTAAAATTCAAAGGTGAAGATTCTTTGGTGGTAATCGGTGATAATACAACCATCCGCGAATATGTAACCGTAAACCGCGGAACTGCAGCTAAGGGAAAAACGGTAGTGGGCGATAATTGTTTGCTTATGGCTTATTGTCATGTGGCTCACGACTGTGTGGTGGGGAACAATGTAATTATGGCTAATGCCACCCAACTTGCCGGTGAAGTTGAAATCGATGATTTTGCAATTTTAGGCGGTGGATGTCTGGTTCATCAATTTACAAGAATCGGTTCTCACGTAATGATTCAGGGTGGATCAAAAATTGGAAAAGATGTTCCGCCATTTATTACTGCCGGCCGCGAACCGCTTTCGTACGCCGGAATTAACTCTATCGGATTGCGTCGTCGCGGTTATACCAACGAACAAATTCGTGAAATACAAGATGTTTATCGTTACATTTATTTGTCAGGAATGAATACTTCACACGCCATCGAGCGCATTCAGGCTGAACTTCCGGCAACAAAGGAACGTGATGAAATTTTGTTGTTTATCAAAAACTCGCCCCGAGGAATTATTAAAGGATACTTTGAATAATGTCAAAAGTAAGAGCTAATAACTTGCTGGACTGAAATTTTATTCCGTTTCATACGGAATAAATGTAGCTGTAATAATTATCCTAATTATTCAAAATCAATTTCTGAAAACCGTGTTTGGTTCTTCACTGTTCAACCAGAACATGTTGTGGCATTATTCAAACCTACAGAATTTAATTTTTTCAGATTATCGGGTTTAGTAGCAATTGAACATGTTTCTCTGAAAAATCGTACATTTTCATGGAACATGTTTACACTTTTATAGCTATCTCCAAACCAACCAATTTACCGTTTAATTTTACATCATCTTTATTTCCCTATTGAGTTGGCTTATCAGATTAAGTCAATCAACGCACTATTTAACTTATAATTTAAAATATTTAGATTATTTAGTTGTTTATTTGATAAATGTTTATATATTTGCATTTAAATAAATCACCCACACTAAACAATTAATAATCAATACTTAAAAAATCTTGGTTGTAACTTAAGGGCTCACCACCTACTCTGTTTAAGAATGATTAATTTTTTACAAGAATTTCAGTAATATGCAATTACTGAAATTCACCAATTTATTTTTGTGAATATTTTGAGTAATTAATTCTAAATTAAACGATCATGAAAAAATACTTTTTACTAATAGCTATAGTAACAGTTACTTTTGCAATGTATGCAAATGATTCCATTCCTAATGGAAGCTTTGAAAGATGGAGTTCTACGTCCTATGACAGTCCCCTCAACTATCCTTACACATCAAATCCAAGTTGTTTTGCATCAAATGTTCCATTAAATGTTGTGAAAACAACCGATGCATGTCACGGATTATCAGCTGTAAAACTCACAACAAACAGTTCTTCAAATGCAACAATTGGTTATTTCTTAAACACGCCTCCCAACCAAGGTAATTCCAGTTTATGGCGAAATGGTATGGCTTATAATCAAAAGCCAAGCGGAATTCGTGGTTATTACAAATACAATGTAGCTTCGGCTGATTCGGGTATAATTCTGGTTTTATTTCGAAAAGCCGGAGTTCAAATTGGTAATTACACCTTGAAAATTGGTGGTATAAAGAACACATATACGTTGTTTAATCTGCCATTAGTTCCTGCTTTAACTCAAACACCCGATTCCGTGGTATTTGGTGCAGTATCAAGTAATTATTATGTAAATCAAAATGGTGTGGCAGGCAGTGTCTTATTTTTAGACAGTGTATCTTTTACAGGTGTAACAAGTCAACCAACATTAATGAATGGAGATTTTGAACAATGGCAACTGACCCAAACATCATTTACCCTTGATAGCTGGGTAAATCCAACAAAAATGACTACAAGCATTAATAGAACTACAGATGCCAAACTTGGAACTTATGCTCTTGAGCTCACTTCTATTTTAGGCCAGAAAAATGGGAATCCAGTGAATGAACCAGGCTACATTTCAACCGGTTACTGGTACAACCCTTGTAGTTGTAATAAAGGAGGAAAACCTTATTCTAACACAAAAGACACTTTGGCATTCTGGTATAAATATGTTCCAGTTTCTACTGATAATGGGGAAGTTAGTTTAGAATTCCGAAAAAACGGATTTGGAATAGCTTGGGAATCAAGAACTTTAACCGCTTCAAGTATTTATAAATACGTTGAAGTGCCTTTTAATATTGGACAAACTCCAGACTCGGTTATTGTTAATTTGCAATCATCTTCCTGGGCTAATACAGCAACAACTTTTGTAGGTTCTGTATTGAAAATTGACAACTTGATGTTTAAATCACAAATTCATTATACGGGACTTTTGAGTATTGCAGAAGATTCCCGAATAACAATTAAACCTTCAGTTTCGAAAGGATTATTTGCTATTAATAGTTCTGAGCAATCCGATTATAGCTTTGATATTAGAAGTATAACCGGCACAAAAATCTTTGCTTCAGGCAGTTCAGTTTCTGAAATTGATTTAACGAAGTCGCCGAGTGGTATTTATTTCGTCACATTTTACAGTAACAACAGAGTTTTCACTAGGAAAATTTTGAAACTATAAAGCATTTTCCATTAATTTTATATTTCCTCAATGACCAACCCGTTTTTGAACTAATCGAAAACGGGTTGAGTTGTTTTTGATAAAACAAGTTGATCTCACTTTCTCACAATGGAGTTAGATTAGACTGTAAATGATGTACAAACTTTCTGTTTTTATTTTAATTTAAATATGGCGAGAATATATTTAGGTCATTTCAATTGTTTAATTCCTATTTTTCAACTACTTTTGCAACTAAACTAAAATACAATAGCATTATACTATACATCATCTTTCAGTAAATAAAGGTCTTTGCGTATAAAATGCAATTTGAAATTATATATTATTTATGGAGAATATTGATGAAGTTCCAAAGAAAACGCTGAATTTTATTGAGCAATTTGTTGAGCAGGATTTGAAAGATGGTAAAAACGGTGGTCGTATACAGACTCGTTTTCCACCAGAACCAAACGGTTATTTGCATATCGGTCACGCCAAAGCCATTTGTCTTGATTTTGGTGTTGCGAGAAATTACAACGGAATTTGTAATCTCCGTTTTGACGACACCAATCCTGTAAAAGAAGACGTTGAATATGTCGATTCCATTCAGGAAGATATTCAGTGGCTTGGTTACAAATGGGAAAACGTGTATTATGCTTCCGATTATTTCCAGCAATTGTGGGATTTGTCCGTTGAACTTATCAAACAGGGGAAAGCCTACATCGACGAACAATCAGCTGAAACCATTGCCAAACAAAAAGGGACACCAACCGTTCCCGGCACTGAAAGTCCATATCGCAATCGCCCGATCGAAGAAAATCTGGAATTATTTCAGAAAATGAATACCGGAGAAATCCCTGAAGGTGCTATGGTGTTGCGTGCCAAGATTGACATGGCGTCGTCGAACATGCATTTCCGCGATCCGTTGATGTATCGAGTTATTAATTCACATCCGCACCACCGCACCGGTTGGACGTGGAAAGCATACCCGATGTACGATTACGCTCATGGACAATCCGATTATTTCGAAGGCGTAACTCACTCGCTTTGCACGTTGGAATTTGAAGTGCATCGCCCGTTATACGATTGGTTTATCGATCAGTTTAAAGATTCGGATTACCGTCCGCGACAAATTGAATTCAACCGCCTGAACCTGACTTACACCGTGATGAGCAAGCGTAAGATGCTTCAACTCGTGCAGGAAGGATTAGTAAGCGGTTGGGACGATCCACGCATGCCAACTATTTGCGGCCTTCGTCGCCGTGGTTATTCACCCGAGGCCATTCATAATTTTATTGATAAAATTGGTTATACCAAATTTGAAGCGCAAAACGATATCGGATTGATGGAACATTCGGTTCGCGAAAGTCTGAACAAGACCGCAACGCGTGTCAATGCCGTTCTTGACCCCGTTAAACTCATCCTTACCAACTATCCCGAAGGACAAGTGGAAATGATGGAAACCATTAATAATCCCGAAGATGAATCGGCAGGAACGCGCGAAATAGCTTTCAGCAAGGAGTTATATATCGAACGTGACGACTTTATGGAGGAAGCTCCGAAGAAATATTTCCGCATGACTCCCGGACAGGAAGTCCGTTTGAAAAGCGGCTATATCGTGAAATGTACCGGTTGCAAAAAAGATGCTGACGGTACCATCACCGAAATTTATGCCGAATACGACCCGCAAACTAAAAGTCATATGCCCGAAGCCAACCGCAAGGTGAAAGGAACGCTTCACTGGGTTTCTGTTGCACACTGTTTGACAGCTGAAGTTCGTTTGTATGATCGCTTATTCAGTGTTGAAAATCCATCGGCTGACGAGCGCGATTTCCGCGATTTGCTGAATCCCGATTCGTTGAAGGTATTGACTAATTGTCAGGTAGAAGCTTCGCTGGCAACCGCCAAACCATTAGATCATTTCCAGTTCCAACGCATTGGTTATTTCAATGTTGATATAGATTCTACGTCGGATAAACTGGTTTTCAATCGCACAGTTTCGCTCAAAGACAGCTGGGCAAAGGAACAGGGAAGATAAATTCTAATTGATTAATTATCAATCTCCGGTATATAAAACCCGTTGTAATCAGTTTGCAACGGGTTTTTTTGTAAAAAAATAGGCCAAATAGTACTTTCCTGAGCAATTCCATTTGACACATTTAAACGAACCAACGAGGGTAAAGACTATTCAGCCCAAACCATTAAAAAATAACATTAACTGTTGAATTCATGACTTTCTTTGGTTTACCTCTCTGTACCTTTGTGGCAAAATCCAGTAATTTCAACTGTTTTTGAGCATAAAAAAAGCAGTTACAAAAGCATGTAACTGCTTGATTATTTGGATTTTGAAGAGAGAAAGGTTTGTGAACCTCTCCACGCAACCTATTGTAATTCAGTGATTTATACCTAAATATCCCCTATGGGGTACGAATTAGGAAATATACTAAAAAGAGCGCCTTTTGTCTGTCAATGACTTATGATTGTCTGCTAAAGTTTCAGGTTCAAATATACACGAGCCTAAAACTACTCGTGGATTTAATGGAGGTCGACCAGTACTATTAACAGGTACAAACTTGAGATATAAATTGCAAATATCGTCCCAGGGTATCAAATTGGCTAATACAACCCAACGGTTGTCTGGATTGAGTTTTGTTTCAAATGGTGATTCAAAACCAGCCAAAACCAACTGATTTGGGCTTACATATTTTGGCACTAGTGCATGCTTTTTGCGGGGTGATGTCATATATCCTTGCATTTAAATGCACAAATTTAATCATATTTATCTGAATAACAAACAATAAGGGGTTTCTCAGCAGACCCTACTTATATATTGATTTAACCTTTTTAATTTAGAAAACTTTCAGTTCACTATACATTTAGTTTTTTTAGTTTCAGGAAGAATGTCTGTTAATTTCAGGCATTCTTTCTTTTGTTACAAACAAATACAATCTATAATCAAAATCATCAACAAAAACTATATGAAACGAGCACGACAAGCAAATCTTGATATTCAAGGAAATGTCCCGATAGCTATCGGGAGTGCGAGTTCCATGACAACTAAAAAAAACATAAACAGATGAAACTATTTAAAAAAAACTCAACAAAAATCTTAATAAACAATTACAAATTATTGACTTAGAAGAAACCGATCTTATCAAAAAAGCTCAGAAATCAATTCTAAGTATAAAAAGTACTTTGACTGAACTCAAAACCTTTATAAGCCCTTTTGCTGCTTATGGTTCGTTTATTATTGGTGCCGGAATAATGGAGATTTCTGACAAATAACAAGTTATACCAAATGAACTTTTATTTCAGCCCAAAGTCATCTTTGGTATAATGCCGATGCATATGGTACATTCCGTGAAACGGAAGAAATAAACAGTACAATTAGACGAAGTCGACATTGGACTGAATTATTTCTGCAATCGGT
>JBBQMQ010000201.1:0-7686 GCA_038329115.1 Bacteroidales bacterium | reverse complement strand
AACAAGTGCAGGGTATGGTTACGACCACAATCCGAGCATGTTGATTGAACGCGATGGAATTATTGTTTTCGGAACAAAAAACGGTCTTATTCATGGCATTGATGCGAAAAATGGTACCGTTTTATGGAAATATAAAATCGGAAATTCGATCATAAATACAGTGAATATCATTTCCAATAAAGAATGCATTCTGACCACTTTCGAAGGAGCCGTTGTCAGGTTGAAATACTAAAAAGCATACAATTTAAATATCAATTATAACAGACAAATTAATTAGATTCAGCGTATGAATAATTTTATTGAAATTTCGAAAGAAGAGGAAATTGCCGAAACCAAGCGGTTTTTTGTGAAAGTGTACAGTTGGATGTCTTTTGCATTGATTATTACAGGATTAATGGCTTACAAAGTTACTCAATCACCAGATTTGATCAGTTTTATATTTGGCGAACGATTTGTATTTATGGGTTTGTTGATTCTTGAACTGGTGCTGGTCGGCGTATTGGTTGGTGCTGTGAAAAAAATGTCGGCTATGGCTGCCACGCTTATTTTTATCATGTATTCGTTGTTAAACGGTTTGACCTTATCATGCATCTTTTTCGCATTTACAACCGATTCAATTGCCATGGTGTTTTTTATTACAGCCGGTACTTTTGCAGCAATGAGCGCTTACGGATTCTTTACAAAAAAAGACCTGACTGCCATGGGAAATATTTTGATTATGGCTCTGTTCGGTTTGATAATTGCATCATTAGTCAATCTGTTTATGCACAGCGAAATGTTATACTGGATTACGTCCTATGTTGGCGTTTTGATTTTCGTTGGTTTAATTGCTTACGATACACAAAAACTGAAAAAACTCAATATAATTGGCAATGAAGGTACAGAAGAAGATAAAAAGGAAGCCATTATCGGTGCTTTGACGCTTTATCTCGATTTTATCAATTTGTTTCTGTTTTTATTGCGTATTTTTGGACGAAGAAGATAAGAAGTCAATAGTAGGTAGTAGGCAGTTTGCGAACTCCGACTACATACTACCAACTACATACTACCAACTACATACTACCAACTAAATGAAATTAAATAAAATTGCTCAACTGATTAATGCAAAAGGAAACAACTTTCCGGATGCTGAGATTAACTGGTTACTGACCGACAGCCGTTCGTTATCGTTTCCGGCAGAAAGTTTGTTTTTTGCTATTAAAACCGCACGAAACGATGGTCATAATTATATTTCGGAACTTTACGAGCAAAACCTGCGCTATTTTGTGGTAAGTGAAATGCGTCCGGAGTTTGAAAATCTGTCGGGTGCGATTTTTCTTGAAGTAAAAAATAGTTTACAGGCATTACAAACGTTAGCTGCGGCACATCGTTCGTCATTTCATGTTCCCGTTATCGGCATTACCGGAAGTAATGGCAAAACTGTGGTCAAAGAGTGGTTATATCAGTTGTTGCACAAAGATTTTAATATCACCCGTTCGCCACGCAGTTACAATTCGCAAATCGGCGTTCCGCTTTCGGTTTGGGCAATGAATGAAAACACGCAACTTGGTATTTTCGAAGCCGGAATTTCCGAACCCAATGAAATGGAGCATCTCGAATCCATTATACAACCAACAATTGGCATTTTTACCAATTTAGGGGAAGCGCATCAGGAGAATTTCAGCGGTTTGAAACAGAAATGCGAGGAAAAGTTGAAGTTGTTTATTCATGCCGATACATTGATTTATTGTTCTGATAATAAGCTGGTCGAGATATCAGTTGCACAATCAGGGTTTAAAGGAAAATTATTTTCATGGGGAAAAAGCGATAAATCTGCGTTGCAAATTTTAAAAGTTGAAAAAGATACAGAAAGTACGCAAATTGATTCCTTTTTTGAAAAGAAAGAAATGATTTTTCGTATTCCTTTTACCGACGATGCTTCTATCGAAAATGCTCTCCAATGTGTTGCCGTTATGTTATATCTGGGTGTAAAACAAGAAGAGATTATTGTCCGAATTTTTAATCTCGAAGCTGTGGCAATGCGTTTGGAAGTAAAGGAAGGAGTGCACGATTGTCTGATAATCAACGATAGTTATAACTCCGATTTAAATTCGCTTAGCATTGCACTCGATTTTTTGAATCAGCAGTCAACGGCTAAAAATCTTTCGAAAACACTTATTCTATCGGATATTTTGCAAACAGGACTTTCTTCCGAAGAGTTGTATCAAACCGTTGCAGGATTGGTTGCCAACAAAGATATTCATCAGATTATTGGCATTGGAACTGAAATATCGAAACATGCCGATAAATTTCAGATTGCTGAAAAGATATTTTTTGATGATACCGATGATTTTCTGAAATCAACGCTGATCCGTGACTTTCAAAAAGAAATTATTTTGCTGAAAGGTTCGCGCAAGTTCCATTTCGAGGATATTTCCGAAAAACTTGAACTGATTGCTCACGAAACTATTCTGGAAGTCAATCTGAATGCATTGGTGGACAATCTGAATTATTTCCGTTCCAAACTACGTCCTGAAACCAGGATGATGTGCATGGTGAAAGCTTTTGCTTACGGAAGCGGCTCGGTGGAAGTAGCCCGAACACTGCAACACCATCATGTTGAATACCTGGCAGTGGCTGTTGCCGACGAAGGTGCCGAATTGCGCCGCGAAGGAATCCGTATTCCCATTGTGGTAATGAATCCCGAAAAAGGGAGTTTTGGAATGATTTTCGACAATAAACTCGAACCTGAAATTTACAGTTTCCGATTGTTGGATTCATTTATTTCATCTGCCGAAAAGTTAGGAATAATAGATTATCCAATTCATATTAAAATAGATAGTGGAATGCATCGGTTGGGTTTCGAGCCACAGGAAGTAGAACAATTGCTTATGCGTTTGAAAAATCAAAATCAGGTGAAAGTTCGTTCTGTTTTCTCACATTTATCTGGCTCCGATGAAGCAAAGTTTGATGTGTTTACCAGAGAACAAATGGACGTCTTTACAACCTGCGCCAATAAGTTTTCAGCCACTTTTTCGCATTATATTATGCGTCATATTCTTAATTCTGCCGGAATTGAACGTTTTCCTGAATATCAGTTTGATATGGTACGGTTGGGAATCGGGCATTATGGAATCAGCTCATTGCCGGATGCAAATTTGAAACAGGTTTGCGCTCTGAAAACCGTGATTTTACAGATTAAAAATGTAAAGGCCGGAGAAACTGTTGGTTACAGTAGAAAAGGAGTTGTTAATTTCGATAAACGGATTGCGGTAATTCCGATTGGATATGCTGATGGTTTTGACCGTAAGCTGGGAAATGGAGTGGGAGAGGTGTACATAAACGGACTGCGTGCTAAAGTGATAGGAAATGTGTGTATGGATTTAGTCATGATTGATGTTACCAATATCGCGGCCAACGAAGGTGATGTGGTAGAAATTTTTGGCGATCATCTCACCATTTCAGAAGTTGCAGGCTGGTTGAAAACCATTCCGTATGAAATTCTGACAAGTGTTTCTAGGAGGGTAAAACGGGTTTATTTTCAGGAATAGACCCCTAACCCCTAAAGGGGAATAAGAATCAAAAATCTAGAAAAAGAATGGTATTAGTTAATATTATAGATTCTTCCAAAGCAAAAATTCTACTTCAAAGTGCTTCTAAACTGGCATCTCAATTAGGGAAAACATTTAGTGTTTTGAGTTTTGTCAATTCGGATGAACAGGTTATTCCGCAGGAGAATGAACTTAAAAAACTTTTCCGGGATTCTCAAATTGTAGTTCGGAATTCGAAGACAAATACGTTGTCATCAGTTTGCGAAGAACTGGATGCTTCATTTTTATTTATTCAGCTGTCTGATAATAAAACGATTAAAAGTCAACTGAATGATTGTCGCGATTTAAGAATCCCGTATTTGTTTTACAAAGATTCGTTCGGAGAACTGGATTTGACAAAAGTGATTCTGCCAATAGGTTTTCTGGAAGAAGAATTAGAAAAAGCTCAGTTTGCTGCTGCTTTCGGGCGGTTCTGCGGTTCTGAAATCAACATGTTGTTGGCTAATGATTTTGGCTCAAAAGCCGCTGCCAATGCTGAGAAAATGAAAACTCTGTTTGATAAATTCGATTTCAAATACACGTTGGAGAAAGCCACCAAAGACAGTTTTAAAGTGGAAGCAGAATCTATTCAAGTTGCTGAGAATGAACATGCCGGAATTATTATAGTTTCCGCTTCGCGCGACTACGGATTGGACGATATACTGTTCGGACCGAAAGAATATCATGTAGTTAAGAAATCTCCGATACCTGTTTTGCTGGTTAATCCAAGAGGCGATTTGTATGCCTTATGTGATTGATTTATATAAAATTAATATATTAATTGTCTCTGATAAAAACAATATGAAGTTTCAATCGAAAGTAAGAGCATTGCTATTTAAAGAATTATTTACACCTTTCCTGGCAGTATTTTCAATATTGTTGATTGGATTTTTGGGGTATATCTTTATTGAAGGTTTTTCACCTTTGAAATCTCTTTATTTCCTTGTAATTAGTCTTGCAACAATTGGTTTTGGAGATGTAGTTCCAGTGACGGATGCTGGAAGAATTTTTACGATATTTCTTGTAATTTCAGCATTAACAGTTGGTTTATATTCAATTGGTAAAATTACTGCATTTTTTGTCGAAGGTGAATTATCAACATTATTAAAACAAAGAAAAATGAATAAAGCATTAGACTCTATGAAAAACCATTACATCGTTTGTGGTTATGGAAAAACAGGAAAGCGAGTATTGGACGACTTGTTAAATAAAGGATTTGAAGTCGTAGTAGTTGAAAATAATACGGAAAGAAGCGAGAAATTAAAAGAAGTTTACGGAGGTAAAAACTTTATTCATTTGGATGCCGATGCTACAGATGATGCCGTATTGCTTCAGGCCGGAATCGAAAGGGCAAAAATTCTTATTTCGGTACTTTCAACCGATGCAGAGAATCTGTTTGTAACGCTGAGTGCGAAGGATTTAAACAAAAAAATCAAAATTATTACACGGGTTGCCGAAGCAAACTCTTCTGAGAAATTTAAAAAAGCCGGTGCTGATTTTATTGTTTCGCCTATAGAAATTGCAACAGATCGGATAATTTCTATAGCTACAACGAGTACAGATTTCTTTAGTTTTGTGGAATTTGCCGGAGTTAAAGAAGAGCTTAAAGATTATAAATTTGGGTTGGTTGAAATAAAAAATGACAGCGACCTGATAAATAAAACGTATCGCGAGGCAAATATCCCACAACGAACTAATTTAGTTGTAATTGGCTATTATTCAAGCACCAGCGAACTTCAGGTAAATCCAAAAGCTGATAATTCTATTCAGTTAGGCGACAAATTGTTGGTTTTTGGAAACGACAGTCAAATTGAGAACCTTAAAAAAATTGCGAAGCATAATTAGAGTTTGATTCAATCGAAATTTAATTCACCGAAAAATTCAGGACGGTGAAAATCGGGTTTATCCGTTTGTATCGGACTCCAACTCAAAAAATGCATGGAATCTGTACCATCAGCACATTTATAGAAGTTTCCAAGTATTTTTGCTGCTAATCGTTCCGGATTAATCCCCATTAATTTAAACGGAATCTCTACCGTTAATTCCCATTCAAACATTCCTTCCATTTCGTTAAAGGCTCGTCGACCAATTGACGGATATCTTTTAATAGTGAGCATTTCTTCATCCGAAAATAATATAACATCTTCTTTTCTACTTTTGCGGTTTGCTGCAGAACATGTACCAATACAGTTAAATTCGAAATTAGTGTACCTGTCAGCACCAATTGGCATGCAGAAAAACTCCACACAACTATCTTCATGAACCGGATCGTGATCATTGGAATAAACCGCCCGTAACATAGTGCCTCTTACATAGTATTTTATGAAAATACTACTATTCGACCTACCAATAATGAAAAACGTAATTGGTTTATAAGGATATTCATTGAACCAGTTTAAGATCTCAATTGTGTCATTTTGACCAGCTTCTTCAAGTAAATCTCCTGAAGATTTAATGTCAATGTTGTTAAGACCCTCAATGTAAGGAACATGTATGTATTTCATTGCTGCTTTTGTTAAGGATTATTTGCAATACAAACGATATTTGATTTCGTACAAAGATATAAAAAATATGTCAGGAAGTAAAAAAAATATTTTTTATAAAAATACTTTTCAATTACTTCAAGAGGAATATTATTCTTGGTAAGTTACAAGGAGAGTCTAGCAACCGTGACTGGCGTGTCCGTGTGTTTCTGACTTATGCAATACTGTCTTCATTTGATTAAAATCAAATTTAAGAGCTTCGTGTGCGAACACGGTTTATATCTTCAAAATTACATATATTTACATAAAATAACATATATATTGCACACTAAGTTATTATTTGTGCATATATTATTTTTTTTTAGCAATAATCTTGGTGTTTTTGCGTTGGTCGACCAATTATTTTGATTACTTTTGTGGCGCAAATAGATGATTGACATCTCTACATTGCAAAACCTAATACATGGGAATATTTTAAACTAAAATAAATTTGTATTTTGGAATTAAACCAAAATGTTATCCGGAATTTAAAGCTAAATAGCTACATTTGTGTTTGATTTTCTAAATCAATAATTTACAGTCAAATATCACAACCCCAAAAATAATAAATATAATAGCAATGAGTAATGTTGAAGCCGTTTCGACGGATATTTTAATCATTGGAGGTGGACCTTCAGGTTTAGCCACCGCCATTCATCTTGCAGACACATTAAAACAGAAAGGCCTTGAAAAGCGAATTCTTCTGATTGAAAAAGGAAGTTCGATTGGAAGTCATATTTTGTCGGGTGCCGTTATTAAAACTGATGTATTCAAGAGTCTTTTACCAGATGTTGATTTCAGTGAAATTCCTTTTAATGCCAAAGTAGCCACTGATTCCACGGTGTTGTTAAGCGAGACAGGTTCGTTCAAATTACCATTTCATGTGCCATACATGAGTAATGCAGGTAATTATACAGCATCTTTGGGACAAGTTTGTCGGTTTTTGGCCACTAAAGCCGAAGAAAAAGGTGTAGAGATTTATCCGGGTTTTGCATTAAGCGAAATTCTGTATAAAGATGGCAAAGTGTGTGGTGCAAAAACCATTGATACCGGTGTTGATCACTATGGACATCAAATGGAAAACTTCCAAGCTGGAACACGCATTGAAGCAAAGTTGACCATTTTTGCTGAAGGAACACGTGGAAGCCTTGCAAAACAGCTGATTGCAAAATACGATTTAGAGAAAGATAAAAATTGCCAGATTTATTCGTTGGGCGTAAAAGAAATTTGGAGCGTGCCCGAAGGAAATATTAAACCGGGCGAAGTATACCATACCATGGGTTACCCGTTGAATTTGAAAGAATTCGGTGGTGGATTTGTTTATGGGTTGAATGACAATAAAGTAGCAGTTGGTTTGGTGGTTGGATTGGAATATGAAGACCCTACTTTCGACGCTCACGATGCATTTCAGGCATGGAAAACAAATCCGTTTATCTCCAAATTCCTGAAAGGCGGAAAAATGGTAGAATACGGTGCAAAAACATTACCCGAAGGCGGTTATTACTCCATACCAAAATTATACACCGACAATGCTTTAATCGTTGGCGATAGTGCCGGATTGGTTGCTATGCCAGCATTGAAAGGTGTTCATTTGG
>JBBQMQ010000200.1:0-7698 GCA_038329115.1 Bacteroidales bacterium | reverse complement strand
CCACAATTATAACTGGAATGTATCCTACCTCAATTGGAACTATGCACATGCGAACGGCACATGATGTATTTAGCTGGGGAGATCGTATTTATTCATCTAATAGTCAGGGCAATGATGTAGAAGGAAATCCTATCAGAAAATATTCGGCTGTTATTCCTGATTATGTGAAATGTTTTACTGAATATCTTCGTGCAAACGGGTATTATTGTACTAACAATGATAAAACAGATTATCAGTTTGCTTCACCGATTACAGCTTGGGATGCCAATTCAAAGAATGCTTCATGGGCAAATTGTCCACATGGACAACCTTTTTTCTCTGTTTTTGAATTTGATATAACACATGAATCTAAAGTTTGGATGAATAAAAATCTTCCCCAAACAGTTTCTCCAATCAAAGTGCCATTACCTCCTTACTTTCCTGATGACTCAATTGTTAGGCAAGACGCTGCACGTGTTTATTCTAATATAGAAGTTCTAGACAATCAAATTGGAATTGCCTTAAAAAAACTTAAAGATGCTGGGTTGTATAATAATACAATAATCTTTTTCTTTAGCGATAACGGAGGACCATTCCCACGGGGGAAAAGGGAAGTTTATGATTCAGGATTGCATTTGCCATTTATAATACACTTTCCGAAAGGAATGAACGCAGGTCGTGTTAAAGAGCTTGTTTCTTTCGTTGATATAGCTCCCACGATTTTATCGTTGGCTGGTATCAAACCACCTAAGCATCTTCAGGGACAAGCATTTTTGGGTAAATATAAATCAATCCCGAGGAAATATATTTTCGGTTCAGGTGACCGGTTTGATGAATTCTCCGACCGTATTCGCATTATAAGGGATAATCGCTATTTGTTTGTGAAAAATTATTATACACAGTCACCTCCATATAAAGATGTTGCTTACCGCAAACAAATGGATATGATGAATGAACTGTTGAAATTACGTGATACTGGTAAATTATTTGGTGCAACAGCTCAGTGGTTCAGACCAACCAAAACAAACGAGGAATTCTATGATTGTAAAACAGACCCATTCAATTTGAATAATCTGATTGATAATCCGCATTACACGGATAAAATTCATGAATTACGTAATGAGCTTAATCATTGGGAAGATAAAGTGGGTGATATGGCCTCAATTCCAGAAGCTAAGATGATTGAAAAAATGTGGCCTAATGGCGTACAACCTTCAACAACCGATCCGATTATTATTATAAATAAGGAGAATATAAGTTTGACTGATAAAACTCCGGGAACATCTATTGCATACATTTTTTCGGATAAAAGAATAAAACCCGATTTAAATAGTGGTTGGCAACTGTATATAAAACCATTGAATGTTCAACATGATGGTTATTTATATGTGATTGCTAACCGTATCGGATTTAAGGATAGCAGTATTGTTGAAAAAAAAATAGTTGTAAAGCACTAATATTATTGCGCAGACTCCCGTTAGCAAACATTAGGTAAACTGTTGATTACTTATTCAGTCAATAGTAAATCCTTAGGTCAATTTAAAAAAAGTTGATTATTTAATAGTAAAACCTGAAAAAAATGAAAAAGTATAAACTTTTAGCCCTGATGTTGTTACTAAGTACTCTAGGCTTTTCTCAGTCCACATTAAATAATGCTGATTTTAAAATTCCACCATCCTCAACCAAAGTCCATACTTGGTGGCACTGGATAAGCGGAAACATAACTAAGGAGGGGATTACCAAGGATTTGGAATCGATGAAAATGCAAGGAATTACCGAGGCTACAATATTAAATGTGGGGGGATTTGTTTCCTGCAAATTAGACGTTGCTTCCGTTAAATTCGATTCCCCAGAATGGTATGATATGTTTCATTTTGCATTAAAAGAAGCAAACCGTTTGGGATTAACCATAGGCGTTCACAATTGCGATGGCTGGAGTACAAGTGGTGGACCCTGGATATCGCCCGAATTGTCTATGAAAACCTATGTCTGGTCGAAAACTTATTTGAATGGAGGTAAAGCAGTTAATATACAGCTGGAACAACCTCCGGCAGTAAATAATTTTTATAGGGATTTTGCAGTTGTTGCATTTCCCGCAGAAGAGAATTTCAATTCTTTCAGAAAATCTATTTCCTTTATAACACTAAATAACTTGAATACAAAAACATTGCTTTTTGATGGCAACCCTAAAAGTGAAATGAAGGTTAAGAAAGGCGATGTCATTATTCTTGCTTTTAAGTCTGATTTTGCTGCTAATAAAATTTCCTTGTTTCCTCATTTACCTTTTGCCTGGGTCGATATGTCAAAAATCAACAGTCACTTTGTTATTTCTGCTTCAAATGACGGAAAATCCTTTTCAAAAATTGCAAATGTTGAATTTATGGGTGTTAACAAATCCATAGAAGTGGACTTCCCTTTAACAAAATCAAAATTCTTTAAACTTGAGTGCAATAGTGATTACGACAATTATCCGGTTGCAGAATTGGAGCTATTGAATAATAATGAGACGCCTTCTTATTCTCCTGAAATTTCTAACTTACTCGAAAAAACAGTTTCGGTAAGTGCATTATCAGAAAAATATTTCGATAATAGTTCTCAAGCTTCAAAAAAAGGTATAGCTGAGAATTCTATTGTCAATCTTACAAATTTAGTTTCAAAAGATGGATTATTAAAATGGAAAGCGCCTAAAGGACAATGGTGCATAATCCGTTTTGGTTACACCTCCACCGTTATTACCAATAGCCCTGCTACAACTGAAGGGCAGGGATTTGAATGCGATAAAATGGATACTATAGCACTAAATATTCATTTTAAAAATTTTGCAGAAAAATTAATTCATTCAGCAGATAACTTTAAAGAAAATACTTTTAAGTTTTTGTTAATCGACAGTTGGGAAGCTCAATTCCAGAATTGGACGAAGGAGTTTCCAAATGAATTTCAGAAACGCAGAGGGTATAATATGACGAAATGGCTACCCGTATTATGTGGTGAAACGGTTGAAAACACAAAAATGTCAGAAGCTTTTCTGCATGACTACCGGAAACTAATTGCCGACCTGATTGAACAAAATTACTACAAACATTTCAGTGAATTATGTCATAAAAACCAGTTGGAAATGCATGCCGAAGTCATTTATGGTGGAGGAAGTATGTATCCTCCTTTAGATATTTTAAAATCAAATAAATATGTTGATGTACCAATGACTGAATTCTGGGCGAATCCTAATAAATATCAACTGCCCGAATATACTCCAACAGATAGACCCACTCCTTATTTCCCGGCTTATTCAAATTTAGCTGATAACAAGCAAATTATTGGATCAGAAGCATATACAGGTTATGCTCATTATAGTGAATCTCCGTCTAATTTGAAACAATTTGGAGACCTGGCTTTTTGTTCAGGAGTTAATCAAATAATTCTGCACAGCTATGTTCACCAGCCAATCGACAAGCAACCAGGTGTAACTTTAGGGAAATTTGGTGCACATTTCAACCGAAATAACCCCTGGTGGGAGTACGCACATAATTGGCTTACTTACCAATCTCGCATACAATATGTCCTACAAAAAGGTGAACCAGTTGTTGATGTAATTTTTTACATCGGCGATAACTTGCCGGAATATTTTGATAAAAGCATTATTTGGAATTTACCCTCCGGGTATAGGGCAAATCCCTGTAATATGGAGATGATTATGCAGGCAAAAGTTATTAACGGAAAAATTTCATTTGGTGGAAAGCAATTATTCTCGTTATTAACGCTTCCTGACAGGAAAGCAATGGAAATCAACACATTGAAGAGAATTGCAAAATTGGTCAGCGATGGCGCTATTGTATATGGACCAAAACCTAACGAAATGTTATCGGTATTGGAAATAGAAAATAATACTGATGAATTTAATCAATTAGCTAATGCACTTTGGGGCAAATCAGATTCTACAGAAAACAACTATGGAAAAGGAAAAGTAATATACGGCAAACCAATCGGCGATGTGCTTAAAGAGTTGAACGTGTTGCCTGATTTTGCAAACAATGTATCCGATTCAAAGGAATTGATGTTTATTCATAAAAGGATTGAAAATGCCGATGCGTATTTCGTTTTTAATCAGCAAAACAAAGCATTGAATCGCGAACTATTGTTTAGAGTTGACGGAAAATTACCGGAAATATGGAATCCGGAAAACGGTTCAATCATTATGCCGGAAATTTACTCGATCGAAAAAAATCAAATACGTATTCCTGTATCCTTTAAGCCTGGGGAATCTCTGATTTTTTTATTTCGGGGTGGAGTTTCAGACCATTCTATTAAGGCTGTTTCATTGGCGGGTAAACAAATTTTTCCAGATCAGGAACCCAATATTGACTTTTCTGCCGTTCCACAGGCGAAATATAACAATGGTAGATATTCTTTTACGTGCGCTGTGAGTGGCGATTACAAGTTTACCACTGCAGACAATAAAATAATAAATACATCACTGATTCAACCACAACAATTAAATATAGTCAACTATAAAGCGAGATTGGAATTTTTACCCATTTCAAAAGATTCCATTAAGCCAGTTGAAATTTCGCAACTGAAATCATTAACTGAATTTGAAGAGCCAGCCATTAAATATTTCGCCGGTAAGGTAAAATATACCATTGCATTCAATTTGCCTGAAAATTACATACAACCCAATGATTCCCTGATATTAAATCTGGGGAATTTGGATGCAACAGCTGATGTAAGATTGAATGGCATTCTGCTTGGAGATATCTGGTTTCCTAATACCAATCTTACTGTTTCGGGATTATTAAAAACGAAAAACACCCTGTGTATTAATTTAGCAAATGTATGCCGCAATCGCTTCATAGGGGATTTTATTCAATTCGGCAGTGTGAAAAGTATTTTTACCACTTCACCAATCGAAACTATATTAGATAAAGATATGCCACTAAAACTATCCGGAATTATGGGACCATTGACAATAATAAAGTTTGAAAAAAAAGAAACACAAAAATGATATTATATTTTCTTTAAATTGAATAGTAATAATATAATAGCGGTTGCTAACACGACGTTATAAAATAATTGCCGTTCCATTGGGTACTTCAAGGGCTGTGGCACTCATTGGCTGCGGAAGAATTACTGTTGCATTTATTCATTTAATTTTTTAATTCAACTCTTAATTCGCATTAATCAGTAACAATAATTGTTTACAATTGAGCTTATACAAACAAAAATATCTATATTGCGACATAAAATAAATCCATTTCAAAAAGTGAAGTACAACTCAATTTTCAAATCAGTTCTGCTTTTGTTAAGTGGAACTATGTTCGGACAAAAGATAGAAAAACCCAATATCATTTTCATACTTACGGATGATATGGCTTGGACTGATCTTAGTTGCTATGGACATCCATTCAATGAAACACCGAATATTGATAAGTTAGCACAGAATGGCATTCGTTTTACGAATGCTTATGCTTGTTGTCCAGTAAGTTCGCCATCACGGGCTGGTTTTCTGACGGGAAAATATCCTGCAAGGCTACAACTCACCAATTTCCTGGTGGGTGATAAAACAGATCCAAAATCACCTGTATTACCAGCAAAATGGAAACCCTATCTTGAGTCTCAGGAAGTAACAATAGCTGAAATATTAAAGCAACAGGGTTATAGTACAGGACAGGTCGGTAAATGGCATTTAAATTCAAAAGGTGAGAATGAAATGGCGCCTTGGGGACAAGGCTTTGATTATTCACGTTGCATAGGAAGAAACAGTCTGGATTATTACAATTATTCAATTTTTATGGATAGTTACAACAAAGAATTTGTAGATAGTGGAAAAAATTATTTGACTGATAAATTGACTGAATACGGCCTTGAATTTATTAATCAAAACAAACAAAAACCTTTTTTCCTTTATTTGGCTTATTCGGCACCACATGTTTACATAGTTCCCCGAGGTGATAAACTTAAAAAATATTTCAATAAATACAATGATACAGGCGAAAAATACAATCCGAATTATGCGGCTATGATTGAAAGTGTTGACGACGGAGTTGGCGCAATTATTGAAAAGTTGAAAAATGAAGGATTGCTTGAAAATACTATTATTGTTTTCACCTCCGATAATGGCGGTGTGGGTCTTCCTGAATTAGGACCAACTCCAACCATTTTAGATCCGTTAAGGAAATGGAAAGGACACATGTATGAAGGTGGAATTCGTGTGCCAGCCATTATTTCTTGGCCTGGAAATATCCCACAAAAAACTATTTGTGACCAATATTTTAGCAATATCGATTATTTTCCAACTTTTTTTGACATATTGAATGTCAAAGAATTACCTAAAAATGTGGACGGTAAAAGTATTTTGAAAGTTTTGAAAAATCCTAGGGACACAACTTTTGATAGGGGTGCTATCTATTGGCATTATCCACATTTTTCGAACCAACTGGGACGGCCTGCAGGTGGAATGCGATTAGGTGATTATAAATTAGTTCAAAGCTATGAAACCAATAAACTGGAACTCTACAATCTTAAAAAAGATATTTCAGAAACAAAAGATTTGTCAAAAAAAATGAAGAAAAAAACACAGGAAATGTATTCTATTTTTAAATCTTGGCAAAAAGAAGTTAATGCTCAAATGCCTATACCCAATCCAAATTACAAAAAATAATTTCAAATTTCATTTTATTAGAATTTTACTTTATGAAATCTATTAAAATATTGATATTTATACTTTTAGCATGTAATTTATGTTATTTTTCCATACAATGCTATATTGCTACAGTCCTTTGCAGCTAGGCTTTGATGTCTTCCGCAACCGAAACACCGCAACCAAAGGGTATTTTTCGTAATTGTAATGTTTATATCTATTTCTTTGAGGAAAATTGAATAAAATCAGATTGAATTAAAGATCGGGAAAAGCGTTCAGGTTTCACCTGATAGTTCATTACGGGCAGCTCCTCGGGGCAAATACTGTGCAAGTGAGGGCAGAATCAAACTCGTTTGGGTTTTGCCGAACGTAGCCAGTATTCTTGCATAAAAATCCCCAGCCGCCAAAAATCCCAGCCCCTCGTACCTCTGGGCTTGCACGGTCTTTTTGTCGGCTTCCGCACAATCAACCCTTCGTTGTTTTTTCTGTCATGTTTTTTGCAAAAGGCAAAAAAGACGTTTGCACGGAGATTTTATCCCGTTCTAAAGCGGGACCGCCACCACCGTGCCACACTTGTGCCAGAAAAAAACAACTCAAAGCTATGTATAATAGCCGCACAAAATCAACGTTTTAATCCCGCTTTGCTGCCCGACTAAGCACCCACAAGGGGCAGAGCGGTAAGAATAATACGCCTAATAGGCGAGTTGTTTAGCCGTTTCGGCAAGATAAGACCTCAAAATTTCCCCACCACCCGACAAGTTGTGCAGTGAAAAGAAAATATGCCGTGTTTTATTTCCCATGTGCTTGCGGTAGGTTCATTCACTTCTCTCATTCCATTTCACGAACGGTTTTCTTACCTCAAACCGATTCCTTCCACTCCATTTCGTTTGTTTCATTTCACCCACCTTAAGCACCCCGCAGCATAAGTGGTTTCAGTCGCTCCATGCCACAAATCCACGCTGTCATTCTATTTCGCTTTCCGGCTGCTTTTTCCACCCACAGGCGAAACCCTTGCCACTTCGGTCAAGAGTTTCACCAATCCACCCACAATAAGCAGCCAGTTTCGCTCCATTTCATTCCCCAAC
>JBBQMQ010000199.1:0-7737 GCA_038329115.1 Bacteroidales bacterium | reverse complement strand
CCAAAATTCGGGAATGAGCGGGTGAAATATTTTAAAATTGCTCAGATTCAATTGTTGCCTTATTATGCCGGACTTGGCATTGTAGACTCATTTGCATCCGAAACTCCGGTAATATCTACCTCGAATCCATTTCACGGTCCTGAAATTGAATATTTAGAGAATGGTGTTAACGGATTGATTTCCAATGATAACTTCGAAGATTATTACAAAGCCGTACTTGAGTCTATCAGAGGAGATAAGTATTTAGATTTGATTGAAGGTTGTATAGCATCTGCTGAAAAGTTGACGATTGACGCAATGGTTCAGAATTTTAAAAATGGTATAATTTCATGTTTGAACTCTTAAAATGAACGAGAAAAAGAAGATACTTTTTATTCTTCATGTGCCACCACCGGTACATGGTTCTTCCGTAGTAGGCCAATCTATAAAAAACAGCAAAATAATAAACTTAGGTTTTGATTGTAGTTATATTAATCTTCTTGTTTCAAGAAAGTTAAGTGAAACGGGAAAGTTTAAAGCTTTCAAGGTTTTCACCTTTGTTGGTGTTTGGTTTAATCTATTAATTCACATTATTAGAAATAAACCTGATATGTCGTATCTCGCACTTTCAACAACCGGCCTGTCATTTTATAAAGATGTTTTTCTAGTTGCATTATTACGGATATTTCGAATCAAAAGGATTTATCATTTACACAACAAAGGGGTGAGTCACTGTGAATCTAATTTGATTTACAATATGTTTTATCGTCTTGTATTTAATAATGCAGCAGTTATCATACTCTCAGACAAACTTTATCCGGATATAAAGAAATATGTACCATTATCCAATATTTATGTTTGTCCGAACGGAATTCCGGATGCATTTCACAATTTAATGGACGAGAAAATCCGCAGTAGTGTAATTCCTCGAATTCTGTTTTTATCAAATTTAATTGAAACGAAAGGTGTTTATGACTTATTGGATGCCTGCAAAATATTGAATCAAAGAAAAATAGAATTCCAATGTAATTTTATTGGTGCTGAAAGTGATATTGATGCCGGTCAATTTGCCGAAAAAGTAAAACGAAACGGATTGTCGGGAAAAGTAAATTATTTGGGAAAGAAATTTGGTGAAGAAAAAAATGAATTCCTCCTGGATTCAGACATTTTTGCGTTTCCAACCTATTATCACAACGAATGTTTTCCGTTGGTACTTTTGGAAGCTATGTCGGCTAATTTGCCCGTTATTTCTACTTTGGAGGGAGGAATCCCTGATATTATTGATAATGGAATCACCGGTTTTATTATCCCACAACGAGATGTGAAATCGCTTGCCGAGAAACTGGAAATTCTTATTTTAAATCCGGAATTAAGAGTAGAATTAGGAAAAGCAGGCAGACAGAAATTTGAAAATGAATATAAATTGGAGAAATTTGAATCTAAACTTTTTGAAATTCTGAACAATGTCTAACCCCAAAATAATTTTTACTCAAATTAGATTAAATGGTTCAATATTAATTAAATACAAATAGTTTTTAGTTTTAATACGCAGAGTTGGAGAAATTACAAAATGGATAAGTTTTCTTATGAATATTACGAGGGGTTACCGTTTGATTATGAGGGGTTTTTAATTGAAAAATACAAATCCTTCATTACGAATTGCAGGTATATTGAAATTTATTTTCCAAAGGATAAGCATTACTTTGCTTTATTGAAAAAGGAAGATAAGATTTCAGAAGTCATCGTATTCGGAATTAGAGATAAAGACTGTAATGTATATAATTCACTTGTCAATATCGATCAGACGATTATACATGAATTTAGCGAGAATGTTTTCACGAAATTTCCGGAATTAGATAAAATCCGGTTTTCAGCATCGTACTTGAAGTATGATTTGATAAAATCATTTTTGCTATCAACGGCCAACGATTATATTTTGGAATTGCCGGACTCAATGGAAACGTATTTTGCTGAACTGGGTGCAACTACCCGCAGGCATTTGAAAAACTATAAAACAAGATTGCAGAGGGATTATCCTCAAGCACATTTTAATTTAAAATCAAAGAGTGAGATTGAACGTGAAGATATTGATAGAATTGTTCAACTTAGCTTCCAAAGAATGAAATCAAAAGGAATAATTCCGGGTAAAACTCAAAATGACGTTGATGATTTTTTTCGATTTTCACAACATTACGGTTTGGTTGGCTATATTGAAATTGATGGAAAAATTGTTGCGGGAAGTATTTCTTATGTTATTGATAACCGGTTTTTTCTGTTTATGATTGCTCACGATAATGATTTTGCAAAATTTAATATCGGACAAATATGTATCGCTAATTTAATTCAATATGCTATAGAAAAAGGATTTACAACATTCCATTTCCTTTGGGGAGAAAATGATTACAAATTGCGATTTAATGCCAAGCCACATCAGCTGTCAACTTATGTTTTTTATAAAACATATTCTGTTGATTTTATTTTAAGCAAGGTAAAGTCAAGGTTTTCCCGCTTACTGATTCAGGTTAGGCTTTCGAAATACACCAAACCGGTCAGAGATGCAATAAAATTGTACCGAAAGAGAAATCTTAGCTTCAGGTAAGATAAAGATTCAATAATCAATAGTGAAACAACATGATTTCGACTTATATATACAATGGATTACCCACAGAATTTGAATCTGTATTGATAGAAAAATACAGTTCATATTTAACAACATGTGCTTATCTTGAGGTATATTACCCTGATTATGAAATGCATTACATGGTTGTGTCTGAAAATAATGAACTAAAAGAATTGCTTGTGTTTGGAAATAAAGGAAGAACTTCGTTGTGTTTCAATTCTCTTGTTTCTTTGGATCAGAACCTGATGAATGAATTTACAACGAGCGTTTTTGAAAGATTCCCCAAAATCCAAAGAATAAAAATTGATGCTTCATATTCTAAATACAATCTTAAAAACTCTATAATGATTTTTAAATCTGACGATCAGATTTTGAAATTGCCATCAACAATTGATGAATATCTTTCAAATCTTTCGTCGAAACAACGCAAGAATTTAAAAAGTAGAATAGCAAAGTTATCAATAAAATTTAAAAATGTTAACTTTTCGGTAGACTTAGGAAAAGATATTCAAGAACGCGTAATTGATCAAATTATTCTGTTTAACCGGAGTAGTATGAAAACTAAAGGGAAAGTGTCCGGAATTGACAATGAATATCGGGATAAAATAAATAAATACTCCCATTATTATGGATGTGTAGCTTATCTGGAACTGGATGGAGTTATTGTGGCTGGATGTGTTGCAACGATAATAAATAAAGATATTTATTTGCATGTGAATGCTCATGATGAAAATTTTTCAGAATATAATGTTGGTGAAATATGTGCTTATAACATGGTAGAGCTTTCTATTAACAAAGGGTTGTCTTCTCTTCATTTTTTGTGGGGAAAAAATGAATTGAAGAGAAGATTATTGGCGGAATCGCATGATTTATTCTCGTATTTTATTTACAGGAATTATTCGTTTGATTATATGGCTTTGCAAATGCATGTTGGAACAAAGGAACTGTTGAACCGGTTTAAACAGTCCCGAATTGCGCATCCAATCAAAGAAAGTGTTTTGAAACTCAGGAAACATCTGAATGCAGATAATTGATTATATATGCATAAATCTGTGGAAAATAAAGAGTTGGCTCCGATTTGTCTTTTTGTTTATTCTCGTCCTGACGAGACAAAGCGAACTGTAGATTCGTTGCTGAAAAATTCTTTGGTAGCTGAAAGTAATTTGTATATTTTTTCGGATGGAGAGAAAACCGCCAAAGACCATGACAACGTCATTGATGTGCGTAAATATATCCATTCTATCAAAGGCTTTGCCAGTGTGACTATTTATGAAAGTAAAATGAATAAAGGACTGGCAAATTCAATTATTTCAGGTGTAACACAGGTTATTAATGAATCGGGGAAAGTTATCGTGTTAGAGGATGATCTGATTTTATCTTCAAATTTTCTTTGTTTTATGAATGAGGCTTTGAATTTTTATGAAAATAAAAAGCGTGTTTTAAATATTTCGGGATATGCTTTTGATCTGAAATATCCTGCTAATTATCAATACGATGTGGCATTTTCTTGTCGTTTTGCCTCCTGGGGCTGGGCGATATGGAAAGATCGTTGGGAAAAGATTGATTGGGAAGTGAAAGATTACGGATCATTCAGCGGGAATATTTTAGGGAAACTCAAGTTTTCCAGAGGAGGGAGTGATCTAAATCGAATGTTGCGAAGACAAATGAAAGGGAAAATCGATTCATGGGCTATCCGATTCGATTACCATCATTACAAATATGATTTGCTTGATGTTTTTCCAACTACTTCAAAGGTAATATATAATGGTTTTAGTTCGGGAGCCACGCATACCAACAAAAAATGCGATACCTATGACACCGTTTTAGATAATTCGGAAAGATGTTCTTTTTTGTTCTCAGATAATTTAAAATCCGAAAAGGAAATAGCAAAACAATTTTACGGGCATTATTCAATTACTACCCGCTTAAAAGATAAACTGACACAGTGGAAAAGAGGGAAAAAATAATAATCACAACAAGTTGGGACGATGGTCATGAATTGGATGAGAAACTTGCCGGATTACTTGAAAAGTATAATCTGAAAGGCACTTTTTATATACCGATTAGAAATGCTGAACATCCGGTAATGAATACTGCTTTGATGAAAGAAATCGCTAAAAATCATGATATTGGAGGTCATACCGTTAATCATATTTACCTTAATTCATTAGGGAAAGAGGATGCTAATTATGAAGTTTCGAAATGCAAAGTTATGCTTGAAGAAATTATCGGAAAGAAAGTGGAAGCGTTTTGTTATCCGGGAGGTAAATATTCACAACGTGATATTGATTTGGTGAATGAGTCAGGTTTTTTATTCGGGCGAACTACAAGATTGTTACGGACAACTCTGGATACAGATTCAAAATTAATGGACACTAGTATTCAGGCATACAATCACAGCACAATTGTTTTGGTTGCTCATTGCCTGAAGAACAATTATCCGAGTTCAATTATTAAAAATTTATTTTTTCTGAAAGGAAATAAAAATTTTCAGATACTAATTGAGGAAATGATTAAACGACTTTCGATCACAGGTGGAGTTTTTCATTTTTGGGGTCATTCCTGGGAAATTGAACAAAACGGACTTTGGAAAGAACTTGAAGCCGTTTTTAAGACAATTTCAAATTTAAAAAATGTAGATTATTTAGACAACACGGAATGTTGGAAATATAGTCAAATAAAGAAAAGCTGACCTAAAAATTTATCTAAACTTAAATACTTGAAAATGAAAATATTATTTATCTTACATTATCCTCCTCCTGTACATGGCGCAGCCAATGTAGGTTTACAAATTAAGGAGAGTAAAATTATAAACGAAACGTTTAATTGTACTTATATTAATTTGGGGACATCAAAAACCATTGAAGAGATAGGAAAAAGAAGAGTTGTTAAAATATTTCGGTATTTAAAAATCTTGGGTCAGATATTGAAAAATATGATTTTTAATCGTCCCGATCTTTGTTATTTTTCAATGACAGCTAAATGTGCGCCTTTCTATAAAGATGCTTCTTTAGCATTTGTAGTTAAAATGTTTAGAGTAAAGGTGATTTATCATTTCCACAACAAAGGTGTTAGTGTAAATCAGAATTTGTTTTTCGATGATAAGTTATACCGTTTTATATTTAAAAATTCAAAAGTTATCTTATTGTCAAAATATTTATATCCCGATGTAAAAAAATACGTAGATAAAAATCAGGTTTATTTTTGCTCCAATGGAATAGCTGAAATGAATGTAAAAAAAATAAATACCGTAAAAACGAAAACTGTTGAATTACTTTTTTTATCCAATTTGATTATTTCCAAAGGGATATTTGTTATGCTGGAAGCATGTAAGATTTTACAACAGAAGGAAATCCCTTTCAGATGCACATTTGTAGGCGGAAATGGTGATTTGAATGGACAAGAATTTCAGTCAGAAATTGACAAACTGAATTTGAATAATCATGTTGTTTATTTAGGTAAAAAATATGGTGATGAGAAAGAAAAAATTTTTGCCGATTCCGATATTTTTGTACATCCAACTTTGAACGATTGTTTCCCGCTGGTTTTACTGGAAGCGATGCAATCCTCATTGCCTGTTGTCTCAACACACGAAGGAGGAATACCTGATATTCTGGAAGAAGGACATACCGGTTTTCTTGTGCCATTGTCAAATGCAAATCTTTTAGCTGAAAAATTAGAAATTTTAATCAACAACTACGAGCTGAGATTAAAAATGGGAAAAGCGGGACGAAAAAAATATGAAAACGAATTCACCTTGGATAGATTTGAACATCGATTGAACGATATTCTACAACAAGTTATAGAAAGTAACAAATATATAAATTGATAAAGCCAAAACCACTAACTAATTATAACCAATGCCATGAAAATTTTATTCATTTATTCACTCGATGATGTTCAATCTACAAGAACTCCATTGCGTTCCTGGACGTCAATACAAATCGGAATTTCATATATTTCTTCATTATTAAAAGCTAATGGACATCATACTCAACTTTTAGTATTGGGAAGTAACTATTGGAATAAAAGTACAATGTTACTAAAAGAATCTGTTGATAAATTTAATCCCGGTATAATCTGTATCACAACAATTCAATCTCAATATTCTTTTATTAATAAAATTGCGTTGTTGATAAAAAGCCAATGGCCTGATAAACATATTATTGTTGGCGGAGCACATCCTACTTTATATCCGGAAGTTGTAATACAAGGTTCTTTTGATTCTTTATGTATTGGAGAAGGAGAATATGCAACTCTTGAATTATGTCATCAATTAGACAATGGACTTGAACCACATGGTATTCCAAATTTGTGGATAAAAACCTCTGATGGCCGAATTGAAAAAAATAAGACAAGAAATTTTCTTTCAGACTTAGATGTATTGCCTTTTCCTGATCGTGATATGTGGAAACCCTGGATAAAAGAGCAACTTAATGATCAATTTTCAGTATTACTCGGACGAGGTTGTCCATTTGATTGCACGTATTGTTCAAATCACGCTTTAAAAAAAGTGCAACAAGGGGAGTACGTCAGAGTACGTTCCGTTAAATCTATTATTCAGGAGATTACCATGCTTCATGAAAACCATCCTCAACCCAGAATGTATTTTGAGATTGAGACTATTGCCAATAATAAAATATGGATGATTAAATTATGCAAGCAGTTGGCAATATTCAATCAGACATTAACAAATAAAATTGCCTATGGTTGTAACTTTCGAATCTCACCCGACACAATTGATGAAACACTGTTTATTGCTCTCAGGCAAGCAAATTTCAGCCAGATAAATATAGGATTAGAATCAGGGAGTCCGGAAATCAGACGAAAAGTACTGATGAGAAACTATTCGAATGAGGACTTTTTTAAAGTTTTTTCATTAGCACGCAAAAATGATTTGAAAGTTTTTATTAATAACATGGTTGGTCTGCCCGGTGAGACCTTAAGAGATCATCAAGAAACGGTTTTAATGAATAAAAGATGTCAACCCGATGGACATTATACACAAATTTTTTATCCCTATCCGGGCACAGAGATATACGATGCTTGTGTTAGAAACGGCTATATACAAGGAGAATTAAACATCCAAATAGAACGAAAGCAGTCTGTTATTGACTTTCCAAACTTTTCAAAAAAAG
>JBBQMQ010000198.1:0-7770 GCA_038329115.1 Bacteroidales bacterium | reverse complement strand
CCTGGGACATTTGCGATACAGCACAACGGGTAGAAGCGGTTTGTCGTATGTTCATCCGTTTTTACGCCGCCACAACTGGAAAAACAGAACGATGCTTCTTGCTGGTAACTTTAATTTAACAAATGTCGATGAATTATTCGATCATTTAACCCAAAAAGGTCAACATCCTCGCGATAAAGGTGATACATTTCTTATGTTGGAATCACTTGGTTTTCAGCTCGATCAGGAGGTTCAGAAGCAGTATAATAAAATCAGAAAGAATTGTTCAGACGATTTAGTAATAACTCAACAGATAGAGGAAAATCTGGATATTTCTTCGTTTATTCGCAAATCTGAGAAACTGTGGGATGGCGGTTACGCCATTTGCGGCATGCTTGGTCATGGTGATTCATTTATTTTCCGCGACCCAAAAGGAATACGTCCGGCATTTTATTATATTGATGATGAAATCGTAATTGCAGCTTCAGAACGACCTGTTATTCAAACAGCTATGAACCTGAAAGAAGAAGATATTCACGAACTGAATCCGGGTGAAGCGATGATTATCAAGAAGAATGGAATAATAAAATTTGAAACCATTCGTCCAGCTGCTTCCGAATTGGCAAAATGTTCTTTTGAACGCATTTATTTCTCACGTGGCAGCGATATTGATATTTATAATGAACGGAAAAAATTAGGTGAATCACTGGCTCAGCCCATTTTGAAAGCAATCGACAATGATATGGAAAATACTGTTTTTTCGTTTATTCCGAATACTGCTGAAGTTGCATTCTTTGGGATGAAAGATGGTATTAAAAATGCCACCAATAAACCGATTCGGGTAGAAAAAGTGCTGATTAAGGATATAAAATTACGCACTTTTATTTCCAATAACCATGAACGAAATGATTTAGCAACACACGTTTACGATGTGACTTACGGCTCCATCAGACGGGGTAAAGTAGATAATCTGGTGGCAATCGATGACTCAATTGTACGTGGAACTACGCTGAAACAGAGTATTTTGAAAATTTTGAACAGACTTGAACCAAAGAAAATAATTATTGTTTCTTCTTCCCCTCAGGTTCGTTTTCCCGATTACTACGGAATTGATATGGCTCGAATGAATGAATTCTGTGCATTTCGTGCAGCCATTGAATTGTTGAAAGAGTCTGGAAAACAATTCATTATAGACGAAGTCTATCGAAAATCCAAAGCTCAGGAAGGTTTGCCAAAGGAAAAAGTAATAAACTATGTGACTGAAATTTACAAACCATTTACACAAGAAGAAGTCTCTGTAAAAATTGCTGAAATGCTTACTCCTGCTGATGTTGAATGCCCTGTTGAATTGGTATATCAAACAATTGAAGGACTTCACAAAGCTTGTCCGAACAACACGGGTGACTGGTATTTCTCCGGGAACTACCCAACTCCGGGTGGTAACCGGTTGGTAAATAAAGCATTTATTAATTATTACGAAGGAAGGGACGTAAATTAATTCATAATTTATTTCAAATGCTTAAAAGTGAAAATTTTATTTTTGGAGAGGAAGCTGACTGGGTTCAGATTAATGATGGAATGCGTCGGCAAATACTAGGATATGATAAACAAATCATGTTGGTAAAGATTGAATTTAAAGCCGGTGGTGTCGGTTATGCTCACCAGCATGTTCATTGTCAGTGTTCATATGTGGTTAGTGGTATTTTTGAATTCCAGATCGGAGAGGAAATTAAGATTGTAAATGCAGGTGATGGACTTTACATGGAATCAAATGTAATGCATGGAGTTAAATGTATCGAAGAAGGAATATTGATCGATACATTTAGCCCTGTTCGCAAAGATTTTTTGAAATAAAATTACTTTAAAAATAAAAAAGGAACATGATATTCATGTTCCTTTTTGTATAATAACTAATTGAATATCAAAATAGTAATTCTCGCAATCCTTTCGAGTTCAGAACAGTATATTCTTTCTTTTTGATGCTTATTAAGCCTTCCTGAACCAGTTCAGATAGACTTCGTGCCAGTGATGGACGTGCTACCCCAAAAAAATCAGCCAGCTCGGTTTGATTCCGGTTAACTTCAAATGATTTTCCTTCAGAAACTGAATTTTCGAGTAAAAAATGTGCTAGCTTACCTTTAATTGTTTTAATGGAAAGTAATTGAAGCCGGTTGGTCAGAAATTGAGTTTTATTAGCATTATGAGTCATAAAACTGTTCATGAAATCCGGATTTGTCACCATTAAGTGCATGATTTCTGCTTTAGGAATTTTCATTATTTCCACTTCTTCCAAAGCAGTTACATCTACCGGAAAACGGTTATTGTCGGAAAAAACAAAAGCGGGTGCTAAAGGACGTGGAGCCTTGATAATTTCAATGCCCAGAATGTTTCCGTTTTCAGTAATCATTTCCGTTTTTACCGACCCGAGGGTGAGCAAATACAGAGCATCACAAGTTTCACCTTGTCTGATAATCAGCTCATTTTTTTTGTAGATTTTTACTGAGCATTTTAAATTTTCCAAAAATGCAGTTTCGTCATCAATTTCAAGCTTACTACATACCGGACAAGTTGCTAAATCACCTTTTTTCATTTGAGAGTTAATAATTTTGTGACAAAATTACAAACAAAATATGAGAATGTAACAACTGTTACACTTTAATAGTTTCAACTACTTTATCTTTGCAGCGTTATATGAGAATAAACTTTCAAAATCAGAATAAATAATGGAAAATAAATCATTCCCAATCGCTGAAAAATTCAGCATGACAGAAAAAGTGGCTTATGCCGAAGGTTCTGTAGTAAGTAAAATTATCATTCGCAACGATAAAGGTAATGTAACTCTTTTTGCCTTTGACAAAGGGGAGTTTCTGAGTGAACATACTGCTCCATTTGATGCTATTGTACAAGTACTTGAAGGAAATGGTGAAGTGGTTATTGATGGTAATTCATTTCAATTGAAGGTCGGAGAAAGCATTATTATGCCAGCTAATATTCGTCATGCGGTCAATGCACCGGAGCGTTTTAAAATGCTGTTGACTATGATTAAATAATTTAAGATTTTCAATTGATTATAACAGTTATCAAATTAACTAATCAACTTATAGTGAAAAGAACCATAATAAAAATAGACGAAGAACTTTGCAATGGTTGCGAAGCTTGTGTGCAGGGCTGTCACGAAGGTGCATTGCAAATGATTGAAGGCAAAGCACGTATGGTAAGCGAGTTGTTTTGCGACGGATTAGGAGCTTGTATTGGAGAATGTCCGGTGGGAGCAATTATGCTGGAGGAGCGGGAAGCCGAGCCTTATGATGAGATTGCAACCATTGAACGTATGATTCCTAAAGGAGAAAAAACCATTATTGCTCACCTTAAACATTTGAAAGAGCATGGTGAGTTTGATTATCTGAAACAAGGTGTTGGTTATTTGCGAGAGAATGGAATTCCTGTTGATGTTTCTTCGGTTCATAATATGCCTGCTCCGGGAGTTAAATCGGGTGGCGGTTGTCCGGGAAACCGTGAAATGACATTTGCTCCGACTACTACACCCACATTTAAAATGGCACAGGTAAAAACTGCCGTCGAAACACCTTCACAACTCCGCCAATGGCCGGTTCAATTGCATTTATTGAATCCTGAAGCAGGATATTTTCGTAATGCCGATGTTGTTTTGGCTGCCGATTGCGTTGCATTTAGCTTTGCCGATTTTCATAACCGCTTTCTAGCAGGAAAAATTCTAGCAATTGCTTGTCCAAAGCTTGATTCGAACAAAGAGTCGTACGTAGAAAAGCTCAAAAATATGATAATTTATTCGGCAATCAATACACTTACAGTAGTTATAATGGAAGTTCCATGCTGTGGTGGATTACTAAATCTTGCTTTGAAAGCTGTAGAGGAATCAAACCGTAAGATTCCTGTGAAATTGGTTGTAGTAGGAGTGAAGGGTGATATTTTAAAGGAAGAATGGATATAAGATAGCTTTCAAACCCTATAAATAAAACAACAGCATTCAAATTAGTTTTGGATGCTGTTGTCTGTTTTTTTGGAAGAACTGTCTTCTGATTTATTGATACTGAATATAAATCGGTTGTGGTTTTAGCTTCATCAAATCGGCCGGTGTCATTAACACGTTTGGTGCTTTTTTGAGGTCATTTTTGTAAAATAACTTGAATCCGGTGAATTGAACAGGTTCTTTGTAAATATACAATTTATACGTGCTGCGTTTCAATATCGGTTCACCCCAGCCATCCATATTCATAACTACCTGAACTTCGGGATGAATCTTAATGTTTTTATAGTTTCTGATCATTCCCTGTGTAAAACGGTGAACGATAAGAATTTTTGGAGGAAGATTATTCGCTTTCACTAATTTAGCCAGGTAATCAGAACAGAAATTTACATCGGTTGCATCCATGGTTCCGATTTTATGACCGGGCAGACTACCATCTTTCATCGAAAATTCAGGATCAATACCTAAATGTACCTGAGGCATCTTTAAATACTTTTCCAACATCGGAATTTCAGTTTGTACATTACTCAATGCAACCTGAACATCAAGAAAAACAATGGCATTTCCCATTTTAGCAATCGCCAATGCAGAGTCAATTTGATGTGCAGGCATGCGGGTGCGATATTTTCCATCTTTCAACGGACTGCCCGAAGCCACTACCGCAATGTAATGAATAGCAGGTTGAACCGGAGTAGTTGGGTCGGCTTTTTGCCATGCTTTGACTTCCAGATTCAGTTTTCTCCACACTTCTTTTGGTGGATATTCGCCCAAAACCCCCATTTTCTTCGAATAAAGATTACCATAATAGGCTACAATTCTTTTAAAAGGAAGAATAGCTCCATCTAACGGATAAGAGCGAAGATGGTTAGGCCATAATCCTGTAGTATCGCCATTTGCAATGGCTTTCAACTTTTTCTGATACGCCAACGTATCAACAGGTATTACTTTTTCTTCTACAGTTTGTTCTGATGACGAATTTGTTACAATAGTTTTCTTTCCGTCTTTTTGATTACATCCGCTCAAAACGAAAGTAAATGCAAATAATGCTAAAGGGATAATTTGTTTGTAATTCATATTTATTGGTTGAGAGTTTCTAATGTTATTTTTATATTTTATATTGATTTTAATATCATTTCTTGCCGAAAGAACCACGCATTGATTTAAGCAATCTTTCTCCGGAACATTCCGGAACAATCATTCTGCGAACGGTTTGCAACGGTACGATGGAATCGCGTTTTGTAGTCAGGATAAACGAAAGTTTAAAATATTTGGCAAGTTCTACCGCACCTTTGTGGTCACAAACTCCATTCGGGTCCGCCCAGTATTCTACCGGTTTGTTTACAATGGCTTCAAGTTTTTTCTTAGGTTCAACAACTTCTTTCTGCCAGTCAGCTGCTTCCTTGTATTTAGTCACCATAGTGTGATCCCAGCTATGCAGGCCAATGGTGTGTCCTTTTTTTGCCAATTGAGCAATTTCATCCTTGGTCATGTAATTTTTCTTATTATAAGTAATTGTCATAATAAAGAAAACGCCTCTGAAACCATGTTTTTCCAGCACTGGACCAGCAATTGCCGAATGTTCTACCCGGGAATCATCAAAAGTTACCATAAATGGTTTTGCTGGCAAATCCTTATTGTAAACCAGATAATCATATAATTGTGCAGGTGAAACCGAGTGATAACCACTATCAGCCAATATCTTCATGTGTACGGAAAAAGTAGCTGGAGTTACTGTATAATCTCCTTTCTTGCCATCTTCGATACGGTGATAGCAAAGAATCGGAATTTGCGGTTTAGCATAAATTTGTGCAGCTGTATTTGCTGTTTGTTTATTGTCAACTTCAGTGCTTTCTGTACTGTTACTTGTGTTGGATGCTACATTTCCTTCTTGTTGGGTTGCGTGTTTGCAAGCACTCATTGTTAATCCTGTCAATAGTGTAGCGAAAAGGATAAATTTTTTATTCATAAAAATTGATTATTTTAATGCCCTCATTTGTGAGTTAGAGGTCAATGATTGATAAATTACTTCTTGTATTTTTGTACGAACACCCGTTTTAGCCAGTTTATTGACACCATCGTCAGGATACGTACGATTACTTAAAAAAACATATACCAGATTATTCACAGGGTCTACCCAGCAACAGGTACCTGTATATCCTGTATGACCATAAACTGCTGCCGGTGCTGAAATGCAACATGGACTATGCTCGGGTTTACCGGTAACTGACTTGTCAAAACCAAGATATCGTCGTCCACTTGCAGAAGCTGTTGTTGTGAATAACTTGCATGTTTCAGTGCTAAGGTAGCGCAATCCATCCAGTTCCCCGTTACTAAGTAACATTTGATAAACTTTTGCAACATCAGTTGCAGTTGCAAATAGTCCGGCATTTCCCGATATTCCACCTAAGAATGCAGCATCAGGGTCATGTACATAACCATCAATCATTCCGTTTCGCAGAAAATCTTTTTTTATTGTTGGTGCTATATCTTCTTTTTTATGGGTTCGTAATGGCAAATAAGCCATATTATTCAGTTTCATTGGCTGATAAAATTCTCTGTCCAGAAAAACATCCATGGTCATGCCACTTATTGCTTCCACAATTTCCTTCAACACGATAAAGTTTACACAGCTGTAAACATAAGCTTTTTTGTTTAAGTAGGTTTTGGCAATCATCCGCATGGCTGCTTCGTGGAGACGATTGTGTACGTAAAAACTGTCTGATACCTGTATGGTGAATTCTGGCGTAGGAATTCGCGAAACCCAGTCTTGTTTGTATTTCAAGGTGGTACTATTCAACCTTACATAATGTGCGGAATCTTTCGTGTTAGCTAGAAATGATGGCGTATTATTTTTCTCGATAGGCAGACTGTGAAATGGAAGTCCTGCAGGTAAACCCGATTCGTGAAACAGTAATTCTGTTATCGTTATATTTTCTTTATCTGTACCGCGCAAAAAAGTGAGATATGCCGATGCTTTATCTGTAAGTTTAAGTTTGCCTTCATCGTACAGTTTCATGATAGCTAACAAAGTTCCTGTAGTTTTCGACAACGAAGCCAAATCATAGAGAGTACTAGGTTTCACCGGTTGAGGAGTTTCATAGGTGTAGTTTCCGAAACACTTATCATAAACCGTTTTACCGTCTTTAGTTACTACAATCTGACAACCAGGGAAGACCCGTTGCTGAATTCCAGCTTTTACAATGGAATCAATACGGATTAATCTGTCAGAACTCATTCCCAGTTCTTCAGGCTTGTAATGAACAGAAAGTGTTGAATTTGTGGTGTCTTTTAATAAAACAGGGAGGCTGCTTTTATTCTTGTCATTAGCCGACAACTTATTTCCTGACTGATTTATCAGAATTATGCCGAACAGGCAGAGTAGTATCGTAAGTTGTTTTCTAATCATTTTTTGTGCGTTCATCTGAAATCCGCCCGGTTATTTAATCGCCTGCTCAGATGACTTTCGTTATTTTCTAATGCACAGCAAATATACCCTTTTTTTCTATTAATCAGAAATAAAACACACTTAAAATTGCTTATTTTTTCACAATTCCAGTATGTCCTTTTTCTGCAGGAATCAGTTCGAAAATTTCTCCGGTTTCAAATCGGGTTCTTCACGGTGCAAAACACACTACAATTAAATATTTTGGGATAGGCGCTTAGAGCGCACTGTTTAAATGATTATCAGAGAGCATTTTATGCAGAATTAAAATCCCATTTTTGGTTCAATTCTGCTATATCTTTGAATAAATAGTTAATATTATAATTGCCTCCCCGTTTACGGG
>JBBQMQ010000197.1:0-7815 GCA_038329115.1 Bacteroidales bacterium | reverse complement strand
AGTTGAATTTGAAAAACTGAACAAAATCATTTCTGCTTTAATGGCCACTCACGATGTAAAAGTTCTGACAAATGATTCATCAAAAGCTCGCGCAGCAGGTATACCGTTTGATAGTGGTCGAGTCGAATTATTTTCAGTGCTGTTTGACAAACTGAAAGACCATTTTTTTACCGAAAGACCCAATAAAAATACAGATGAAAATTCTTATCGGATGTTCTCTTTTTTTGAAAGTTATTTTTCAAATTACATTGAAGGGACTAAGTTTACCATTGACGAAGCAAAATCAATTGTTGAAACTGGAATTGCTATACCTAAAAGGATAAAAGACTCACACGATATTTTAGGCACATTTACAGTCATTTCAAATCGATCTGAAATGAATAAAATACCAGCAACTCCTGAAGAACTTTTTGATTTATTACAAAACCGACACAGAATTTTAATGAGAGAACGTGAGGAATGCAATCCGGGAGTATTCAAACAAATCAACAACCAAGCAGGAAACACCTTATTTGTTGACCATACGCTTGTAAAAGGTACTTTAATACAAGGTTTTAAGTATTATGCGACCTTGAAAGAGCCTATGGCCAGAGCTATATTTATGATGTTTATGATAAGTGAAGTGCACCCGTTTACAGATGGTAACGGAAGAATTGCACGAATTATGATGAATGCAGAACTGTTCCGTGGCGATCAAACCAGGATTATTGTTCCAACTGTATTTCGGGAAGATTATATTCTTGCATTAAGAAAACTTACACGGTCAAAAGAACCCGACACATACATTCGGGTTATGGAAAAACTCCATAAATTCAGTGATAACCTGTTTGGCAGTGATTTTGATGATTTGAATAACTACTTGACAGAATGTAACGCTTATCAAGACCCGCAAGATGCCCATTTAAAATATATTGAGAGAGTTATCAATGCGAAGAATGATGATTTTGATAAAGCATTGGAAGATGAGAAACTGGATAATTAGAATTATATGCGATAAAATTTGTGTTAAAAACATTTATATGCGATAAAATTTGTCGTTTCAGTATAAAATAGAGTTTATCTGCACATTTTTTTGTAGTATTTCAATCAACTAACTTTTTCTCAACATATTAGTTGCAGTTCATTTCTTGCAAAACCCCCAATAACAATGTCGGGTAGAAAGCGGTCAGGTTTCGCCCGATGTAATTACGACAAAAGCTCTTTTGAAAGTACTTATAATATTGTATATCAGCAGAATGAAAATCGCCAGACAGTGTCTGGCGATTTTCATAAGCATTTTGTCCGACATTGTCGGACGTTTTAAAGCGGTCAGGCTTCGCCTGAAAGTAAATTACGGGCAGCTCCGTTGGGCAAAATCCCCAGCCGCCAAAAATACCCGCCCCTCGTACCTCTGGGCTTGCACGGTCTTTTTGTTGGCTTACGCACAATCAACCCTGCTGTTGTTTTTTTTCTGTCACACTTTTTGCAAAAAGGCAAAAAAGACGTTTGCACGGAGATTTATCCTGTTCTGAAGCGGGACCGCCACCACCGTACTGCACTTGTGCCAGAAAAAAAACAACCCAAAGCTATGTATACATAACATGTAGTTAATAATCAAACCCTTGCCTAAAGGCAAAGCAATAGAGTTGCTTATAACCCCATTATGTATAATAGCCGCACAAAATCAACGCTTTGCCCCGCTACGCTGCCCGAAGAGCCTCAAGAGTTCCCCACCACCCAACAGTTGTGCAGTGAAAAGAAAATATATCGGGTTTTATTTCCATGTGCTTGCGGTCGGTTCATTCACTTCACTCATTTCGTTCCGGTGGACGCCGTTCCTTCGTCACTTACCGTCCAACCTCCACTGCATTACGCTCAGTTCATTTCTCCCACCTCAGCACCGCACAGCATAAGTGGTTTCGGTCGCTCCATGCAACAAATCCACGCAGTCATTACATTTGTTTAGCGGCTGTTGTCCGCGCTCAATAAATCAACGCTTATCAGCCAACTAAACTTCATTCCATTCCCCAACGCCTTGTGTCATTCCGTTTCCTCACCACCTATGCTCAAAAATCGACGCTATCCCAATGGTATATTTTCTTTCACTGCGGCGAGTTAGCCCCGAAAAACTAATCGCCAAAAGGCAGAGCGGAAAGTTTATTACGCCTTCGGCGAAAGAAAGCCACAAATACCCCAACCACCCATAAGGTCGGCAGAAAAAAAACATATCGTGTTGATTTATCCATGTGCTTGTGGTATATGATTTCCATTATCGCTTCATTTCGTTCCAGGATCTTCGCTCGTTCCTCGCTTATTAACCCTTACACTTCATTTTCGCTATCATTCCAATCATACACCTCAGCACCGCACGGCTTAGGTAAAACCTCATTTCCATTTCGCAAGCTCCATTCATTCCGTTTTCACCCAAGCCCTTTTCTAACGCTAATCCAACGGTATATTTTTTTCTGCGACGTGTAAGCCCCGATAATACTAAGCCCCTTCGGGAGAGCGGTAAGATGATTACACCTAATCGGTGAGTATTTAGGCTTTCGCCAATATAACAAAACCACAAATACCCCAACCACCCATTAGTTGTGCAGAAAAAAACATTCCGGATTGATTTTCCATGTGCTTGCGGTAAATGCGTTCCATTATCGCTGCATTACGTTCCAGGTACTTCGTTCGTACCTCACTTCGAATCCTGACACTACATTCCACTACCATTGCAAGCATACACCTCAGCACCGCACGGCATAAGTACTCCTTCTTTCTCTCCACATGTTACGTTCCTTCAGTCATACCCATGCCACTTTCCAACGCTATTCCAGCGGTATGTTTTTTTCTGCGACGTGTTTACCCCGTTAAGATTAAGCCCCTTCGGGAGAGCGGAAAAATGGTATTTTAATTTCAATATAATATGAATTACTATTGGCGGTTAGCCGAGAATAACTTTTGGTGTTTATTTTTTTTGAAGAAAAGTTATTTCCCGTCTATCCGAGTGTTGGCTGCGGTAGTCGAAAAGTAATTTGTATTATTAATTTTGCTTTAGTTACTATCGGCGGAAAAATGAGAATAACTTTTTTCGGGCTCGGTGGAACGGCCCAAAAAGTTATTTCCCATTTTCCGAGTGGTGGCTGCAAATAATCAGTCTTGTGAGAGTCATACATAAGCCGTACATAAGTCATACATAAGCCCTATATAAGTGCACCCGTGGTACAAATTTATATCTTTCCATATTGGTTCATATTGACACAAAAAAAGGCGTCCCAATTGGAACACCTTTCTCTGCTTTTACTTGTTCTGTGATTAGAACGAAACTTGAATCTTCAATGCGTGACCGGCATTCAGCAAATAATACTCGGTACCGGCTTTCTGGTAAAATTCAATTCCTACTGAGTTCAGAACCGTTACATCGTCCGTGATTTCAGGTGCTCCCAAAAGTGCACTGGTGAGAACTGTCGGAACTGCGATTTCAGTTCTCAAATCCAGGTAACCTGAATATGCCACATTTGACATTTCATTCAGATCCGGTTGGATAGGTTCGTAAATTCCGGTAGTTTCGTTGTAGGCAAAGTCGGAAATCACAGAAACTGCATTGATTAATCGGAAGTGAGTAGCACCGGCAGGAGCAATCACCGATTTTACTGGATTAAAAGCAGCCACAGTCAACGTTGCACTGTTCCGGGCTTCGTTCGCTGTCAATTCAAACGGTTCGATAAACGAGCTGTCAAAACTGATATTCCGGTTGAAATTCAATCCGACCAAATACTTGCTTTGAGTTGAAACCAAAATGGCACGATAACCACGAGCTTCAGTTTGATCTTCCAGATTGATTTTCTTCATAATCCCGGTAAGACGACCGGTTAACTGAGCATCGCTCATTTGCTTCATCAGCATGTTCAAACCAACACGAACGGAACGACCGGCATGAGCACATCCGGCAAATTCATTCATGTTTTCACGGGTACGGACAAAACCAGCATCGTTTTTAATTTGATCCCCGGTTGCACCGCCTTTTAATCCGGCAAAATTACCGGTCATTCCTTTGATCTTGAAATGGCGAATTTCGCCAATAGTACCTTTGTACTTTACATGTCCTAGTTGTCTGGCCATAGTTGTAAGTTTTAAAGAGTGAATAATTTATTTTTGTTGCTGTAAAAATACGGAGCAATCACCTGTTTTATAAATACATAAATAATGCTAATCAATGCTTTTTGACGCTAATGAACAAAAAACCGTCAAGAAAAAAACATCACTATTTGAGAAGCAATGCAATTGTTTCAATCAAAACAATGGCGCCAGCTGCTTTCAATTTGATTCCGGTCCAGAAATCAGTTTTCTTTTGTTGAGTTTTGTTAGCCGTTATAATAGAATCTTTGGAAGCTATAAGATTTTGTTTGCTGTCGATTACCCCGGTTTGAATAGTCACTTTATCTTCCAAAACTTTGACTTCACAGCTGTAGTTGTCAACCTCAGTATCAAGATTATCAATAACGCTGTCTTTCTCTATAATTTCAAACTTTAAACCCTGAACAAGTTCTTCACATGCGTTCAGGCTTTTTTCTCTTTCGTACCGAGCCTGTAAGGTGTCATTTGCAACGTGTTGTTTTCTTGCATCTGCTTTTTGAGTTGCGGTGTTGGCTTTTTCGGTTGCCAGTTTTGAGTTGATTAACTTTATAATGTTGTCTTTCTGATGAAGCAAGTTATTGGCTTTTACGGTATTTAAACTGTCTGCTTTGGACTTTTCTTTATTAGATTGATCAATGTTTGTAGGCTGCGGTTTTGATTGATTATTGCAGCTTGTTTGAAATAGAGATAAACAGCAAACTGATAATACAAAGATGATCAGTGCATACTTTTTGAAGAATTCAATTTTTGTTTTCATGATACTTGTTTTTTGTTTTTAAATTTGAGTAGTTGTTTTCTATTACCCTGAGCTTTAAAGCTCACATGAACCCAGTCGGGTTGCAGGTCGTTTCCTTCTTCCCAAATCAATTGGTCGAAGTCGAAATGATCCCGAATAAGATAAAAGAGCCGGGCATTGTCGGCACAATCCAAATCGGCGGCTTCGCCTTTGGTGTGTTGGCTGATTGGTTTGGTTGCTCCACCGATTGCCTTGTTTACTGCCAGTGTTCTAAATCCGGAGTTTACACAAATTGGGAAACCGTACATTTCCCGAACCGGATCCAGTAGGTTTTGCACAAGTACTTTCAGCCTTTGAGTTGCTATAGTTCCCGGGGTGTTGTCTAAGATCTCATGGGTTACTGTCAATTCGTTCAATGAGAAGTATTTTCCTAATTGGCTCATAATTCTTTCTTTTTAAAGAATTGGAGAATAAAAGCACACACGCCACCGGCAATGGCTATGTACTTCAGATAACTTGTTGGAATGGCATCTTTGAACTCGTCAGGGAGTGCGATGTAATACATGGGCAGTGCTGCCAGAGCACCTGAAAGAACTTGAAAGAAGCGGGCGAAAGCAGGAGTATCCGCTTTCCACCAGCTGGGCAGTTTAAATAATAGTTTTTTCATACAGTTGATTTTTCTTGTAAAAATACAAGTCAATCACCTGTGTAATAAATATATAAATAATGCTAAACAGTGCTTTTTGACGCTAAGAAACTAACTTTATTTCTGTTTTAATACAAACCATTGAAAAGAAATATCGTGTAAAAGGTAGACTTCAAAATTGAGTCTACCTTTTTTGTGATTTAATGTAGAAGTCTTGTATAAAGACTCTTAGAGATATTTGTTTGTACTTTTTTGTACTTAAATAATTGTTTTGTGTAATGTTTGTGTAATGTTGGCAAATAAAAAAGGCCTACAACTTAATGTAAGCCTTTGTTTTTCAGCAGTCGGGATGACAAGATTCGAACTTGCGACCACTGGTCCCCCAGACGGGTATAAATAACTTGTATATTTGTATATATTATTATATATCACTATATTTGCCACTGTTAATCAATGGTGCAAAGATAGTGTAATTGTAGTATATTGTGCAAAGTTAGAAAAAAACCTTTTAAAAACCTTTTAAATTATTTCTATGGCAAAAACAAAATTTATATTGTGGAAGCACTATTTAAATACAACTGGTGAAAATCCTATTTATCTACGAGTTTCAAAAGGCAATTTGACAAAGAACATTACTTTAGGCTATTCTGTAGCCTTGGACAAATGGGATGAAAATTTTCAGCGCATTCGGATCGATTCCATAAAAGGGAAAAAACGAAATACTTTGCATGAAGACATTAACGCTTTTTTAAGTGAGCAGGAAACCAAGATTAAAGAGATTATTTCGGATTTCGACAAAATGAAAATCGAATGGACACTAAATCAGTTTGAAAGTGCATTTCTGAATAAATCAAAGCAGGGTAAAGTTAAGGATTATTTTGATTCGCAAATCAAAACGCTTCGGGAAACAGGACACATCGGAAATGCTAATTGCTACGAACGGACATTTCACATGATCGAATTATTTGATAATAAAATTGATAATAAGATATTTTCGGAAATTGATTTAAAATATATTCAAGATTTTGATGCATGGTTGCAAAAACCTCGTACTACTATTTATGTTTCAACAAAAGGGAATAAAAGAGTAGTAAATAGAACCGGATTATCTGGGAATGCTCGAAAAGTTATTTTCAAAGCATTACGGGCGGTAATGAATAAGGCCATTAAAGATAAAGAAGCAAGCCTGCTTTCTTATCCATTTGGTAAAAACGGATTCGAGGTAGCAGGTTTAGAAGAGGAAACACAAAAACGATATTTACCAAGCGATTATTTGACGAAAACTAAGAACACAAATTCAAAAGTTTTCTTAAATGAATACGCTCGTAAATTATTTCTATTTTCATATTATAGTTATGGAATGAGTATTGTTGATATGGCACGGCTGACCGATAAAAACATACATCGACTAGAGGGTGGAAAATACATCGTTTACAAAAGAGAGAAAACCAAATCAGGCAGAAGAGCCAAGGACATATCTATTAAGCTCACAGATACACTTAATACGCTCATCTCAGACTTGCAATGCATGATTAAGCCAGTTGATAATTATTTATTGCCGATTATCAGTGTGAACGGGTTGACTGATGAAAAATTGTACAATCATATCGTTGAAAGACGAGGTAAATATAATAAATACCTAAAACGTCTTGCAACTGAATTTGAGATTGATGACATTAAACTGACTTCGTATGTGAGCAGACACTCCATGTCAATGACACTACAAGGTAATGAAGTACCTCGGGAAGTAATAAGTCAGATTCTTGGTCATAAGGACATCAAAACAACAAATACATATTTAGATAGCTTTAGCAGCAATGTGATTGACGAAGCAGCAAAGGGATTATAAACTTAACAATATAATAACATGGAAAACACAAAGCTCACTAAAGAATCCTTTCGAGAATTTGAAAAAACTCCCGAAATCGTTGAGATAAAACGTAGAATTGAAACTGGAGATATTGACCGAAATCTAAGCTCTTGGCTAAATAGAGCTGCAAAGTCATTACATAAAGATCCCAAAAATAAATTTGCAATATGCTTTTTAGCTTGGATTCTAATAAATTATTTTCCTTTTGACGATCTAAACTCTCTTATACGCGCAAGGAAAATCAACCTAATGGAGATTGATGAATCAGAAGATGAAAAAGATCTAAAAGGTGCATGGAAAACTGCTGAACTGATGTTGAAATTGATAATTGACAATAATGTTGAAACAATTGAATCGCTCAAAAATGAAATTGATTTTAATTTAATATTACTAGAGAAAAAATCTGCTAAGGTAGAAAAACACTTCTTTAACAAAATTGAAGAGCTTAAAACAAAG
>JBBQMQ010000196.1:0-7819 GCA_038329115.1 Bacteroidales bacterium | reverse complement strand
GGTTATAATCCTGCAAATAAGAATAATGTAGAATGGTACGATTGGACTTCGGATGCTGCAATAAAAATTTGTTGGCTCAACTGGGGACGGCAAATGCGTTGGAAACCAGCTCCAAACATTATGAGTCAAGCCTATATCAATGCTTGTAAAACCGAACTTACCAAAGCAGCTACTGCTGTAAAAGCCTGGTATGATAATTTGCCCGAAGACAAAAAATATCTGTTGGCAGGAGTTGTGGTTGGTTGGGAAACTTCCATTGGGGCAAATCTATTTTATATACCAAACGGGAATAGTTATTTAGATAAACCAGAAGCTAATGACCCCAATATTGTTCGCAATATGGATATGATTCCTTCGCGTGGGGTTCAAACTACTGGGTATGCTGCGGTTTCTACGGCTGGTCTTGCAAGTTCTGGCACACTTACCGAGGCAATGGTTACCGAAGTGGTTCGTCGTCACCTCGAAAATCTATCAAAAACAGTTTTTGACACTGGCTTGCCTCGTTCGCTCATTTTCAATCACTGTGGTGGCTGGGCCAAAGGCGAAACACTTTATAGTGCTGGCATTAACCAATATTCTTGCCCTGGTTGGTCATTTTATGGTGATGCAGGTAACCCGGCGAATGACCTAACAGCTATGCAAGCTTTAGCAAAAAGCGATGCCCCTTATTGGGCAGCTATTGAATGGTTATTGCAGGGTAATAAAACACAAGCTGAATGGGCAGCTGCTTTAACAAACTCAATATCAAATAATTCGAGGTTAGTTTGTATTTACAACTGGAGCGACATAAGTTCAAATACAGCTGCATTGGATGCAATTAAATCATTAAACAAATAATCAAAATCATGAAAACGAAATTAATTATTTTTCTATGTCTTTCTTTTTGGGGCATTGTAAATACACAAGCACAAAATACTGATTTAACGAAGTACGTTGACCCGTATTGGGCCGCAGACAAACATGTATGGTTGGGTGGGCATACTTTTACTGGAGCCTGCGTACCTTACGGAATGGTAAAATTGGGACCCGATTGCAATGAAATGTCTTCCAATTCTGGTTACGATGAAGAGGGTAAAATCCAAGGTTTTAGCCATGTTCACGTTTCAGGTTCAGGCGGAAATCCAAAATATGGCAATGTATTGGTAATGGCTACCACTGGCGAAATTAATACGAAAGATTACGGATCGATGCGTAAAAACGAAAAACCAACAGCTGGATTATTTTCGGTAAATTATGCCGATTACGATATTGATGCTCGTTTTACAGCTTCACGAAGCGTAGGTTTTCATAGCTATACTTATAATAAAACTGCTAATGCCAATATTCTATTTGATTTAGGAACTATGTTAGTATGGCCAAATGATATTAGTTGGACGCAACAATTAGTAGGTTCGGAATTGAAAATAATTTCAGACCACGAAATGCAAGGTTATGTTCGGGTACGCAAAGGTTGGGGCAACGGCCATGCATATACTGTATTTTTTTATGCCATAGCAGATGCACCTTGCTCGAAATACGGAACTTGGAAATCAGACAAATTAAAAGCTGGGAGTAATGTTGAACCTGACACAAATGAACCAGTGGGTGGATATTTTACTTACAATGTACAAGCTGGTCAAACAATAAAATTAAAAGTGGGAATTTCGTTTTTAGGAATAGAAAAAGCAAAAGCCAACCTCGAAAAAGAAATTAATAATTGGGATTTCGAAAAAACGGTGGCCGATGCACGTGAACTCTGGAACAAAGAATTGAATAAAATTCAAATTTCTACTACAAATGAAACAACAAAAAAAATATTTTATTCAGCCCTTTACCATACCATGCACCAACCGGTGAACCGCACTGGGGAAAATCCAAAGTGGAAATCGGACAAACCTTACTACGATGATTTTTTCTGTATTTGGGATACTTATCGTGTTACTCATCCGCTTGTAACTCTTATCAACGAAAGCAAACAGGTTGATATTATGAAAGCACTCACTGATATTTATGAAAACGAAGGCTATATGCCCGATGCCTGGTCTGGTAACTCTTATGCTATGACACAGGGTGGTAGTAATGCAGATGTGTTGGTGGCAGATGCTTTTGCAAAAGGATTAAAAGGCATTGATTACGAAAAATGTTTGCAGTCGATGATTAAGAATGCAACCGTTCCACCGGGGGAATACGAGAAAAAGCAGGGACGTGGCGGATTACCAGATTATAATACATTGGGTTATGTTTCAACGGATTATGAACGTTCGGGCAGTAGGACTATGGAATTTGCTTTCAACGATTTTTGCATTGCCGAAGTTGCCAAAGGATTGGGTAAAACTGATATTGCTGAAAAATACCTCAAACAAGCAAATAATTGGAAAAATATATGGTGTGCCGATATAGAAGCTTTTGGAGCGAAAGGTTTCGTCATGCCTCGCGACAAAAAGGGCAATTTTGATAAAACCATGAACCTAAATAAAATTGGTGGAATTGACGGATGGACGTACGAAGGCAATGCCTGGGGATACTCATTTTTTGTTCCGCACGACGTAAAAGAGGTGATAAAATATATGGGAGGTGCAGAGAAATTTGAACAACGTTTAGATAGCTTTTTTACTAAAACAGGACGTACCGGCCATCCATTTTTGAATGATTATTTCAATATCAATAACGAACCAGATTTTATGACTCCTTTGTTTTACAATTTTATCGGGAAACCATGGAAAACTGCTGAAATCATCCGAAAAACAATTCGTCTGAATTATTCACTTGGATTAAAAGGAGTTACTGGCAATGAGGATTCTGGTAGTATGTCGGGCTGGTATGTGTTCAATACCATGGGATTTTATCCAGTAGCAGGTACCGATGTGTATCTGATTGGCACACCATCCGTTAGCACTATACTGACAATGGAAAATGGAAAGCAAATCGCGATTAAAACTCTTTTGCCAAAAAAAATAAAAAAGGGCGAAGAAGCAATATACATTCAATCGTGTCAACTCAATGGACAGCCTTATAACAAATCATGGTTTCGACATGCCGATATATCAAATGGTGCTTTGATTGAATTTGTTATGGGAACGAAACCATCGAAATGGGCTACAGATGGTGAATTGCCTCCTTCAATGTCGGATAACTTCAAAAAATAATACTATCCATGAAAAAGTATAATTATTTAATACTTGTTTTTCTTGCAATAACGTTTTTTGCTTCGTCGCAAACCCAATCAGAGTACAATGCTGTTGGACAGAATTTTGCACAACCCATTGTTACAGCTAAACCTACAAGCTTTTGGTGGTGGCTAAATAGTATTGCCGATAAGCCATCCATAACCCGCGATTTGGAAGAGTTCAAAGCCAAAGGAATGGGTGGAGTTACCTTAATTTGCTCGAGTAACTGGCCTCAAAACGAGAATGTAATACCCGAAAATGGACCACTTTTTTTATCAGCAGAGTGGTTGGAACTTTTCAAACATACCATAAAAGAGGCTGCCCGATTAAGATTGGAAGTTGGTGTGAATTTTTGTGCCAGTGGATGGACGATGGGCGGCCCGTGGATTACCCCCGAAATGAACGGACGATGGTTTGTGCAATCGGAAATGCAATTAAAAGGACCTCAGCGCTTGAATGGGAAATTACCTTTGCCCGACCCTCGGGGAGGCTACAAGGCTCCTTATCAATTTAATGTGAAATTGCAAATGCAGTGGCCGAAAGAAAAAATGGATTACAGGGATAATGCCGTAGTTGCAATTCGCGAAAAATCGGGACAAAACAACCGATTTGCGGCAGATTTGGAACAATTGCTTGATGCTAAATCAAACAGGAAAGATGCTGATTGCCATATTTCTCCAGCAAATTTAATGGAACCAACGATTAAGTTTATTAAAAATAGAGCAGATGATCAACCGGTTAAGTTAGGTGATATTATTGACCTGACTTCGAAATTAAAAGCGGATGGAAGTATAGATTGGCAAGTGCCAGAAGGCGAATGGACTATTATCCGCACCGGACACGTGGCAACTGGTGCTCCCCTCGTATGTATTTTGCCTGAATTTACTGAAGGTGCATTAGCCGTTGATTGGTTAAATGCTGCGTCGGTGGATACCATGTATAAGTATTTAGGAAAAGTACTGATTGATGCAGCTGGAAAAGAGCATGTGGGCAAAACATTCAAATATTTCCATACCGATAGTTATGAAGATGGCTATCCCAATTGGACGGACAAAATACTTAAAAAGTTTAAAACATACCGTGGATATGACCCCACGCCTTATCTACCTGTTTTTACAGGTAGAATAATAGGAAGTGCTGAAATATCAGACCGCTTTTTATATGACTATCGCAAAACAGCGGCTGATTTGTTCGCCGATGAATCGTTGAAAAGATTAACTGAAATAAGTAATAAGCACGGAATGTTATCCGAGAGTGAGTCGGCAGGACCAAGTTGGTCGGGTACAGTTTGTATCGATGCTTTGAAAAATTTAGGTCGTGTGGATAGGCCTATGGGAGAGTTTTGGAATGGATTAGCATTTATCGACCACAACGACCAGAATTATGTATGCAAACAAACTGCTTCGGCTGCTCATATTTATGGTAAACGCATTGCTACTACCGAATCGTTTACAAATACCTCTCATTGGGTTGAATACCCCGAAATACTTAAACCACTTGCCGATAGGGCATTCTGCGAAGGTATCAATCGCATATCATTTCATACGCAAACTTTACAACGAATATCGGATGGAAAGCCCGGTTATGAATATGGTGCAGGAACACATTTCAGTCCCAATGTAACCTGGTGGAATCAGACTGCCGGTTCGTGGATTGATTACCTGAGCCGATGTTCAAGTGTATTGCAAAGTGGTTTGTTTGTTGGCGATGTGCTATTCTATAATGGCGATTGGGCACCCAATGTAGTGCCGGGTAAACACGTCAATCCTTCGTTGGGCAAAGGGTACGATTATGATGTATGTAATGCGGAGGTTTTATTAACGAGGCTAAGTGTAAAAGATGGTCGCATTGTTTTACCTGATGGTATGAGTTATCATGTGTTGGTTTTGCCCGATAAAGACTTTATGCCGGTTGAAGTAATCAAAAAAATCAAAGAATTGGTAACCGCAGGTGCAACTGTTATTGGACCTCGTCCGGTGCGCGACCCTGGTCTTCGTAATTATCCACAGTGCGACAAACAGATTAAGAAACTTGCAGCCCAATTGTGGGGGGGAATTGATGGGGAAAAGATAAAAGAAAACCGTTTTGGTAAAGGAAAAATTGTATTTGGAAAAACGATTCGCGAAGTGCTTCTTTCAAAAGGAATTTTGCCCGACTTTGAAATTGAAACTGAAAACTTAAAACTGTTTCCAAATTATCCTTATGTTGTATCGGAAGAAATAAAACCGGGAAATTTTACTGTGACAGAAAAAACATATTATATGGCAACTGATGTGAATGTTTCATACGATAAAAAATCGACATTTATTGATTTCATACACCGCACAACACCCGAAGCTGAGGTATATTTTCTCGCGAACCGAAAGAATAAAGCAGAGTGTATCAATGCCATTTTTCGTGTTGCAGGTCGCAAACCGGAGTTATGGAATCTTACAACCGGTGAGAAAATCTTGTTACCTGAATACAAAGTTATTGAAGAGCGTACGCATATTCCAATGAGGTTTAATGCTTATGACTCGTGGCTGGTGGTTTTCCCGGTTGTAAATTCTGCTGATGCTAAGAAGGTATATGCTAACTTCTCCGAACCGAAAACCATAGCAAAAGTTGGTGGTAGCTGGCTTGTGAAATTCGATAAAGAGTGGCTGTATCCGAAAGAAGAACTGAGTAATGATGTGAAAAATGGAATGTTTGAATTCAGTGAACTTGTAGATTGGAGTAAACACCCTTTGCGAGCAATAAAATACTATAGTGGAACAGCTGAATATACAAAAACATTTCAATTTTCAAATGAAGCCAAAAATGGTGAAAAACTTTACATTGATTTGGGCGATGTTTCTGTTTCAGCCCGAATTGTGCTAAATGGCAATGATTTAGGTGTAGTTTGGAGAAAACCATTTAGGGTAGAAATTTCGGATGCAATAAAAGTTGGCAAAAATGAACTTAAAGTAGAGGTGGTTAATCTGTGGCCTAACCGATTGATAGGTGACGAAAATCTACCGGAAAATGAAAGACAATCATTTACCAATATGCGGGTGCATAAAGCTACGTCCGCACTGTTTCCTTCCGGTTTATTAGGACCGGTAACTATACAAAAATAAATATTATAATGATAAAGCGAGGTCTTTTGCTAAAGGCTTGGCTAACATAGTTTTAGCTACGGTGTCATTGGTGTGGGTCAGTTTGTCGAAAAATTGAAAATATTAATTGTCAAATTAATTGGAATACAATAGGATTAAAAAATGAAGAATTTTATTTTCACGTATAAAATTTTATTTTTTTCGGTGATATTTTCAGCTTGTGGGAACAGTGTTGTTTTAAATTCAGATAATGGAATTGTCAAATTCGCATTTGACTCAGAACCTATTATCGGAAGTGATTATGTATTTAGCATAATGCCTACATCCCAAGTCAACACATTTATAATACAAAACAATGACAGCTTACCTTTAAATACTGATGTTTCAGCATTGAAAGCAAAATTTTCAACCATAAACACTTTAGTAAAAGTAAAAGTGGCTGGAATTGAACAAATTAGTGGTGTTTCCATAAATGATTTTTCTAAAACAATCATTTGCGATTCATACGCCGAAAACGCTGATGTGCAACATTATAAAGTGATATTGAATATCGCCAAAGTTCCTCGTCAAACAAAGTATATAGTTATTTCTACTGAAGAAATTTCAGATGCTGTATTCAGCACTATAGCCACCCGTCTGAAAAATAATGAAACGGCTAAAGTAAAAGTTGGAATATCGGCAATGATAAATTATTTGTCGGCTGCACCAGTAATAGTTTTAGCTCGGTTAAATAATTTGTTAGCTCTAGCCGATAAATATAATTTGCCCGTAATGGTAGAGTTTGATGGTATTGATTGGCAGCAAGGTTATCCGGAATTGTGGAATTGGTTTGATCCGTCAATGCCTGGATACAATCCTGATAATGTGAATAATGTAGAGTGGACTTCGTGGAACAACACCGATGCAGTGAAACTTGGTTGGCGTAATTGGGGCAATCAAATACGAATACAACCTATGCCCAATTTAGCGAGCCCTGCCTATCGTAATGCATGCTACACAAAACTTAGAGTACTTAGACCAATTGTTCTGTAATGGGCAAAAGACAATGCTAAAAACGATCGGTTTGTGGGCATTCAGATGGAAAGTGAAGTTTCCATTGGTGTAAATAATTATTTTTTGAAGAACGGTAATTCTTATTTAAACTTACCTGAAGCGAATGACCCAAAAATTAACCTAAATTTTGATATTTGGCCTGGTTTTGGAGTGCAAGCAATAGGTTATGCTGCTGTAAAAACTATGGGATTAGCCAATAGTGGAGCTTTGTTGGAAATAGATGTGGCAAAAGTTACTGATAATTATGTGTTCGATTTGTGTAAATTGGCTAACGAGTTGGGTGTGCCTCGAGAAAAATTATTTACACATGCTGGTGGTTGGAAAGAAGGACAATTGGTCTTTTATTCAGCATTAAATCAATATTCTTGTCCTGGATGGAGTTTTTATAATAATTATGCGAGTGATCCAACTAAAGATGTTACAGCCATGGATGCACTTAGAAAAAGTGATGCCCCTTATTGGTGCAATGCCGAAACATTTGATTTTGGAGCTACTACAGAATCAGCATGGACACAATTACTTACAAATAATTTCAATATACCT
>JBBQMQ010000195.1:0-7845 GCA_038329115.1 Bacteroidales bacterium | reverse complement strand
GGTAGGAAATTAATAAAAAAGCCTCAAAATTGAGGCTACTATTAGGTCGGACTTAAGGTCGGACTTTTAGCTGTTTTTTTTTATTGAAATGGTAATAATTTGTTTTATTTCTTTATGCATTCTGCTGCGTTCATATTTATTTTTAGTTGGCTTCACATAAACAGTTGTGTTAAAAGCCTTTTTGACGGTGGCTGCAATACTTTCGCCACAGAGTTGTTGGATTACATTTGATAACAGAGTGGGTGAATCATCCCAAACTAGGAATGCGGGATTTTTAAGAGGTTTTCGGTCGAACCAATAAAGCCAAATATCACCGTTTGGATTGAGGAGTTTCTTTTTATTAGAGAGATAATGCATTATTTGTATCAGACACTCATCGGTATGAGGAGAATCAAATTTAGGCAAAACATTGTTTCCCAAATCGTTCTTAGTGTTTAAATCATAATTGCTTTTGTTGAAAATAAATAAATTGCAATTTGCTTGTTTTGCTAAATGTTCCAGATTTATATCAAAAAACAAGAATGTGCTTATTAATCGCTCTACAAAATCAAAATGATTAATCAACCGAACTGTGAGATTGTAGATCGGATAGACTTTACAACATTCTACATCTTGACAAGTAACATTGTCTTCTGTTATGAAACTATGATCCAATATATATCCGAATAACTCTTTGAGCATATAATTTAATCTTGATTCTTCAACTTCCTGATTATGAACTTTACTTTTATCAAGATAATGTAATAACATGTTTGCATAAGGTATTATTCTTTCTCTTGTTTTAAGTATTAGCAAATTATTCTCAATTTCAATAATTGTTCGCTTGTACAACTCGGATGACTCGCACAAGGATTCTTCAGCTATTAAGCAAGTAAAATCATTTACCCATGTAAGTGTTTTGAATTTTAATTTTGCTCTAAAACTTAGTGGAAGTCTTTTTAAGTGCTTATTTTTGAAAGGGTAAAAGCCATAGGATCGAATCTGTTCCCTTAATTTTTCTTCGTTAATTTGTCTGGTTTGGTAGCAGAAGGAATTATACCAACACAAATAAATCGCTTCTGAAAGTGTGTCTAAATCTCTCAAGTACTGGGTTGTTAATTCTCTCTGAATCATTATTGATAATTTCTATAGTTTTGATTTTTTATATACTATATCTTACTGCTGGTTTGTTGCAATAAAAAAATGACATGAATCATCATGCCATTTTTTAGTTAACGTATAAATTTTAGATTTATTATAAAACTTTTACAGCTTCGTCAATTACTGAGTTAGCAAAGCTATCAAGGTAAGTGTTCGTTGTTTTCATATCCTTGTGATCCAGAATTTGTGAGATTAGTTCACGCTTCACACCATTGTTTTGCAAGGTCATAGCCATAGTATGACGGCTTACATACGAAGTTATATTTATATCGTCAATGCCAAGAACTTTAGCCATTTCGTCAAGGTCGTTGTTTATTACTCCTAATCTATTGTGAATGTGTTTGTATAATGTCTCTCCGGTATATCCCTTGCGTGATACGATGGGCAAAAGATAATTTTCAACTGGTACCTGTATATTACAAAGGTCAATTATGAAGATTTGAAGCTCATCAGTTAGTTTTATGCTTATGGACTTGGACTTTTTACTGTATTTTGTCTTTTGCCGTTTATAAACAATGTACTGTCCATTTTCAAGTCTTTTGATATTATCGGGCGTTAAGTGTGCCATATCCACAAAACTCATCCCGTAGCAATAATATGAAAACAAAAACACTAATCGAGCGAAATTCAAGTTCTCTGATAAATCAATAGCGGATTTGATTTTTTTTAGATAGTCTGATGGTAAATATCTTTTTTCTGTTTCTTCCTCTAATTTGGCTACTTCAAAACCTCCTTTCCCGAATGGATATGTGGAACGGCTCGCTTCCTTGGCTTCTATCGCCAGATTGAGAATTGACCGCAATTGCTTCATATAGCCTTTACGGCTATTGCCACAGCAACCCTTGCGCTGAATTATTCGCGTTGTTCCATTTTTCCATTTACAGATTGATTCGCGGGGAGTTTGTAGAAATGCATCAAAATCCCGGACATATTTTATGTCAATTTCGGAAAACAATCGCTTATCGAACTTTTTATCAAAGATTTCGAGAATTGACAACGCACGTTCATAATTTTTTCCATTACCAATATGACCAGTATTTTTCAATACTTGTATGTGGTTTACAAAAAAAGGCTTAACTTTGCCTTTCTTTGCACGATTAAGGAATGATTCTTCGAACTGGTTTAGCGTCCAATCGATTTTGTGGCGGTCGAATTCGTCAATGACATCCTTAGCTTTTAGAAACTGGCTGTTGATGTACGCATTGTTTTTCTCGTAATCCTGATTGATACGTTTGTCTTTTTTGAATTGAGCAAACTCATCGTTCCACTGGTCGGGAGCGGCAGAGAGATTTAAACTGATGAATTTCCGAACCCGGTCTTTTGTAATTCTCAAAACAATCGGGTGTTCACCACTCTTTAGAAGGGTGCTTTTGTAAAGGATAATTGAAATGTGTTTCATACTTACGTTACACTTTACGTTACACAAACATTACACATTTGATAAAATTTAAGCCAAAATTATCAAATAAGTAGGCTTGCTAGGTGCTGATTAATAAGTACAAAGATACACAAATACAATGAATTACCAAAAAATATTATTTGAAATATACACTTCTAAAGGGGAACTAAGTTCGTTTGTCTTTTTGATTGTTTTATATTTTAAAATCCATGAATTAAATCCTACAATAGGGTTGTAACTCAATTCCCCGCAATTTATCCCGATTTATCGGGAGGGGTTTGGGGCCTCTACTTCACTTCCAAAATCTCCATCGGCCGCAAAAGTACGAATTTTATCTCCTTTTTTTACCTGTTTTACCGAAGTTATTCGTTTTCCATTCAACGTGGTAATGGTGTAGCCGTGTTTTAATAAAAAATTAGGCGAATGAGCCTCAATGTTTTTTTCGAGTAACGACAATTTGTTATTTTGTTTCAAAAATTGCATTCGGATATTCGCTTGTAATCTGCTTTTTTGCCTTTCCAAATTATATGTTTTTTGAATCACCCAGCTGCGTAAAGTTTGTTTAATGCGCATTGTAGACTGATCAATAAAACGGTTTTCGGTTTCAATTTTGTTTTTGACAAAAAACTGTATCTCCGAAATTGTATCCAGCACACTATTTTCAGCTTGTTGTAAAGCTGAAATCAAAAATTCGGCAGCGGCAGTCGGCGTTTTTACACTCGTGTTTGCTACCATGTCCAGAATGGAAATATCACGTTGATGACCTATTCCGGCAATGATCGGCAACGGAAACTGAGCACAATTCAGAGCCAGTTCGTATGAATCAAAGCAAGCTAAATCGGTGGTAGCACCGCCACCACGTATAATCAAAACAACATCAAACAGGTTGATAGTTGAATAAATTTTCTCCAGAGCAGCAATGATGGATGTTTCAGCCTGTTCACCCTGCATAATTGCCGGAAATAGTTTTGTATAAAATGCAAAGTGAGAGGAATCGTTTTTCAATTGATCACAGAAATCGCCGTAACCCGCAGCAGTTGGCGAAGAAATTATAGCCAATCGTTGAGGAAGTTCGGGAAATGTCAGCAGTTTATTCATATCCGCAATTCCTTCTTCTTCCAGTTGACGAATGATTTGCAACCGCCGAGCGGCCATTTCACCAATGGTAAAAGTTGGATCAATGTCACGAATATTCAAGCTCAGACCGTAAACTCCGTGAAATTCGACCGAAACAGCAACGAGTATATTTAAACCCGAACGTAGTGTTTGTCCGGTACTGCTTTCGAAATACGGTTTCAGCATCCTGTACGTACTTGCCCAGATTGTTGCTTTTGTTTTTGCTAAAATTGAATCGGAATCACTGTCTTTTTCAATTAATTCCAGGTAACAATGTCCACCCGGATTTTCCCGCAACTCACTTATTTCCGCACGAATCCAAACGGGCGTGTCAAAACTTAACCGAATGGTTTGCTGAATCTGGTCGGTAAGTTCTGAAAGGGTTATGGAATTCATTATTGATTGTTTGTGTAGTGAAAAATGCAGTCTGGGCTTCAATTATTGTATCAGAATTTTTCTGGTTTCAGATTTTCCATTTTCAGTCACGCTTACAGCATAAATTCCGGGAGCAAAACCGATGGTGCGAAGAACAACAGAAGAATCAGTAATCAGTTTATTTATGATTGTTTTACCATTAACCGAATAAACACGAACAGAGGCATTTTGCAGAATTCTTCCATCTGTATAATAGATTATCAACGTTTTATAAAGCGAATTATAGGCAATATTTAAATTGTTCTTTTCAATTTGATACAGTGAGTCATAGATTGACAAATTTTGTTCTGCCTGTACGAAATTCGGAATTCCATAACCCATTTGGGCAGTAGGATTATTAAACAAACTTCCGCTTCTGAAAACCGAATTGAGCAAAACTGAAATAACCGGAGCTGGATGTTGTGATTTATAGCGTTGAAGTAAACAGGCCATCATTCCCGCCATGGTGGGAGTGGCAAAAGAAGTTCCATTGCCATAACCGGCCGTTCCATCCGGACTTACTATGGCTGTTCCGGTTGCAGTGGCACATATTTCCGGTTTTATACGGCCATCCGCACTCGGCCCAAACGAAGAAAAAGTGCTGGATATTCCGCTCGGAGTTACACCTCCTACTGCAATAATTCCATCGGCATCAGCCGGAGAACCAATATAATGCCAGGCATTTCCCACAGAGCCTTCATTGCCTGCTGCTACCAAAACTACGATTCCTTTATTTGCAGCTATGGTTGCTGCACGGCTGGCCCGGGAGACTTTTCCGGTCATATCGGCGTACATAAAACTCATTTTCGGATCGTCGAAACCATAATACCCAAGTGAGGAAGTAATCAAATCTACACCAACACTATCGGCAAACTCGGCACCTGCACACCAGAAATCAGTTTCAACTTTATATTCTGTTGGTCCGTATTCGGTACGGATTAGCCAGAATGAAGCTTCTGGCGCTGTTCCCACAAATTGTCCGGGCAAATTTCCTGTCATGGTTGATAAACAGTTCGCACCATGAGCATCCTCAGTAAATATATTTGAATAAGGATTAATTATGTCTTTAGTTCCCAATAATCGCCCTTGTAGCCGCAAGCTGTCAAAACATGGATTTGTATTTACATTTGAAAATCCGGCATCAATTACTCCTATTTGAATTCCTTTTCCACGATAACCTTCGTTGTGCAAAAAAGTTCCGTTTAACTGATTAATTTGAGAGGTGGCGATACCGTAATTCAAAGGGGTACTGTCCTTAACTTTAGCCGCCTGAGCAAGTGGAGGACCAACCAAAAGACCTGTGTATTGAACAAACCTTACAAATGGCAAAGTCCTAACCTGACTCATTTTTGTGGAATCGGTTAGTTTAACAGTCACTCCATTCATCCATTTGCTGGCGCAATGCACATGAACACCAAGATTTTCGATTTGAGAAACATACGATGGATTTACCGGTAAATCGAGTGAGTCCAAGGTTAACTGAAATGAAGTGCGACGGGCAATGGCACGTTGTGACAAGTATTTTGAAGGATCATTCAGCGAGTATGGTGTATTTTTTTTATCGGCAAATTGAACATAAAAGTAATAATTTGTCTGAGCCTTCACCGAAGCCGATAAACCAAACAGAAACAATACTGATAAACATACTGTATTTGTAAAATTGAACTTGGTTTTCATGGTTTTCAGTTTTTATTGGTACAAAAATACGATTTTTTATGGAAGAGATTTACAATCATTCAATATTTCAAAAAAAATACCGACCTGTTCAATTGTAAGAAAGCTTTGTTGAGTTGTAAACTTCTTGTAATATAACAAATATTCAACCGCTTATTCAATAAGAAATCGAACAAATACGAACAAATTATAATTAAAACCAAATAATAAAGCAGAGATGATTTTTCATTTCTGCTTTATTTTTTTTAGTTAACTGAAAAATTATATCTATATTTGTGAAATTATTGTTATTCAATTACTCCAGACATTATTATTTATGAAATTATCCAATTCAAATCTCCGGAAACCAGCATTTTTATTTAGTTTCGTGTTGCTTTGTACAGCATTATTTGGAATTGTAAAACCAGTTGAAAGCACTGAAATTCAATTAGGAAATGGCCAAACAGAAGATTCCATTTTTGCCGTGGTGGAGAAAATGCCGCAGTTTCCTGGTGGAGAATCTGCACGGATTGAGTTTTTAAAGCAGAATGTTCATTATCCCGAAGAAGCACAGAAAAATCAGGAGCAGGGACGGGTAATTGTTCAGTTTGTGGTGAACTCGTTGGGCGAAATAAAAAATGCAAAGATTGTAAAAAGCATCTCGCCGAGTCTCAATCAGGAAGCATTACGGGTTATCAATTCATTTCCGGCATGGATTCCCGGTTCTCAAAACGGGAAATTAGTTTCGGTTTATCAGGTAATGCCGGTTTCATTCAAATTAACATCTGTTCCCAAAGATAGTATCACCTGGAATGTAAACGACAGCACAATTATTATGATTGACAGTTTGAAAATGCCTTCTAATTTCAACCTGAGCATTATCAACCCCGATTGTGTTGTTTCTGTAACGGTTCTGAAACCTTTTCCGGAAGAAACAAAAGCACGATTAATTAAACGATATGGTACGCTTGCCAAAAATGGAGTGATTTTAGTAAAAACAAAAACGGAAGAATTTGAAACTTTTAAATTTATGCCCGATACTACAACTTCAATTTCTGATTCATCCAAAATACAAACAAAGCCCGAATTTCCAGGAGGAGAAGACGAATTATTTAAATTTTTGAGGAATAAAATAAGATATCCTGTTATTGCATTGGAAAAAGGTATTCAGGGAAAAGTTGTTATTCAGTTTATCATTACTAGTTCTGGCAAAATTGAGAATATAACTATTTCCAAAAGTGTAAATCACTATCTTGACCTTGAAGCTATGCGCTTAATAAAACTACTGCCCGACTGGACTCCCGGGAAAATAAGTGGGAAGCCCGTAAATGTTAGATATACTTTACCTGTTAATTTCAGAATATCAGGTAGTGATTCCAGAATAAGTGTTTTGAATAATTCAAAAATGAACGAAATTTATGTAACTGCTTCAATGTCAAATTACATTCCTGAACCTGATTGGCAAAGAAATGATAAAACAATCGTGATACTTGATAATAAAAGGCTTCCTTCGGGCTTTGATGTAAGTTTGATCTTGATAAATAATCTTAAGAAGTATGTAGTGCTTAAACCTGAGGATAAATCAAAAACAAAGAAACTGGTGGAACAATATGGCCCAGATGCGGTGAATGGTGTAATTATAATTACCAGTAGGGATCAAATCATGGATAATCGCGTGGAAAATGATTCGTTTGGGAATAAAGTTTACGATGTTATTGAACAAATGCCTGAATTTCCCGGTGGAGATGCTGCACTATTGAGATTCCTGTCAAATAATATAAAGTATCCGATTGTTGCGGCTGAAAATCATATTCAGGGTACAGTAATTTGTTTTTTCGTGGTTGAATCAGATGGTTCGGTAAGCACAGTTCAGGTTGCTCGTGGAGTTGATAAATTGCTGGATAATGAAGCTGTCCGCGTAATTAAATCCATGCCAAACTGGATTCCCGGGAAGCAAAAAGGTGTTTGTGTATCAGTCAGATATACTTTACCAATTGGGTTCAGGTTATAATAAATAATATTGGTTCAACATCTTCAAAATATATTTATAAACACCATTGTCCGGTAAACTTAGTATACCTTGTTTTTCAGCTAGATTCTTCACTTCGTTCAGAATGACAATC
>JBBQMQ010000194.1:0-7861 GCA_038329115.1 Bacteroidales bacterium | reverse complement strand
CTAATTCTACAGGAGCAGGTATGACTATAAATGGTATATATACAAATAGTGCTGCAAGTGGTCAGTCGATAAGTAAAAATATTGTACGTAATTTAACTAATTACGGCACAAGAGTTAGTACTGGTACTGCTGCTTCAATTATTGGTTTATGTATAAATACAGGTGGATCATCTTCTGGAATTAACACAATAGGAAACAATAAAGTTTTTACATTCAACAATGCCACTACAACTGCTGACGGTGTTGAAGCTTATGGTATTTATTTTGAAACATCATCAACTGGTTCAGCCACTTTAGAAAACAATAAAATTTACGATATTAAAACTTCATCTACTTCAACAAATGCTAATATTATTGGACTGTATATTGGAAATGGTTTAACTACTACCAAAAATAATATGATTAGCCTTGGAAGTGGATTAACAAGTGCTTACAATATAAGTGGTATAAGAAAATCTAATACTAAAAATAATAGTTTCTACCACAATACTGTTTTATTAACTGGAATTGGTGTAGGAGTTGCTGGAACAACCAATACCTATGCATTTTACAAGACTGGTTCGGGTACCGACATCCTCTTAAACAATATCCTTATCAACGAACGGTCGAATGCTTCGGGTAATACACAAAAACATTATGTATTGAATGTAAATGATTTGACTACATTTACGTCCGATTATAATGTGGCCTATCATCCAGGCACTGGTGGACTTTTAGGCGCAGTTGGAGCAACTGATTATGCAACAGGGGAAACATGGGGAACGGGCACTTCGAAAGATGCAAACAGTAAGATTCAGTCAGTTTACTTTGTAGATGCAACTACTGGCAATTTAAATATTACCGGCACTTCAATTAATGATGCTTTATTAGGCATGCCTAATTTGGCAACAGTAACCACCGATATTGCTAATGCAACTCGTAATACTCCGCTAACTTATGCAGGAGCTCACGAAGCAAGCAATTTAAATATTCCTGCGCCATCCAAAACATTCACTGTAACTGTTCCGAATGGAACTGCAAAAGTGTATGTTGCCGGTATATTTACCGGAAAGAAATGGGATTTAACAACACCTCACGAACTTGTGGCAACTGCCAATCCAAATGAATTTACAGGCACTTTTGCTTGTACCAACGATGTGGCGTACAAATATCTTTGCGAAAAAGTAGGTGACTGGGATTATCAGGAAGCTATTTATCAGGGAACTAGTGACCCAATTCCTGCTTCGAACCGCAACTACAATGCTGCTGATGTTGTGCCAATTTGGTATCGCATCAATAAACTTAAATTAAATGTCAGTTTTGAAGGAGTTGTCCCATCCACATTATTTCTGAAAAACAGTGGTGACAATTGGACTAGTCCGGATATTTTGACCCATAACGGAAATACATATAGTGTGGTAATTGGTGGTACTCCGGGAGCTAAATTCCCTGCAAATACTCAATATAAATACTACACCAATGACGAAGTAAATGACAATTGGGAATGCAATGCCGATGGTTCACCAATTTTAGCTGCAAATAATCGTTGGAGTGTTGCGCCTGTATTGAACGATGTGATTGCTCGTTTTACAACTGCTTTGGTTTCAGGATTAAACGGTACTAAAATGAATGCCCGAATCATGCACACTTCCACCGGTATTGAAGTAGCCGTTGATGGTAAAGCTACCATCGAACTTTATACAGTAAATGGTATAATGTTAGACAAAACAAATGCCAACGGAACTTATAAACATGAGTTAAACAATGGTGTTTACATTATACGTATCAACGGAATTTCTACAAAATTCGTAAAATAAAAACAGATTTCAATTAAAACAACCGTCTTTCTTAAAGTAAGAGAGGCGGTTGTTACAACTACATTAGAATGGTTTCTTAAATTAAAGGAATAATCCTAATTCTCAACGTTTAAATTTTCAAATCATAATTTTCAAAGAACATGAATAAAAGTACACAACATCTCCGTTTCAGAATGGGGGCTTTGCTTGCATTAGCATTTGTTTTGGTAACCGGCTTGAATGCTACCACACTATTCGAAAATTTCGATAATCCATCTGTGGCTTCTACAACTAATAATGGTGCTACAATTACCTATTCATCAGGAATTTGGTTTACGTATGGAATTACAAAACCAACAACTGCTACCGAAAATGACAGGATAAATGGAGTTTACTCCATTCGGATGAGAGGGTTGGATGGAAAAAATTCGATGTATATGATGTTCGATAAAGCCGGAGCTGGCATTTTATCTTTTAAATACGGTTCGTACTCAAATCATAGTAATGGTGAGTTTGCGATTTATAAATCGACTAATCAGGGTAGTACGTGGGAAGTAATAGGAACACCTGTAACCACACCAAAATGGAGTGGTGCATTCCTAACTTATTCACTTCCAGTGAATTATAATGGCAATATCCGGTTTAAAATTGTTGTAACTTGTCGTACGCCAAACAATGCAAACGAACAGTTCAATATTGATGATTTTATGATTACCGACTACGGAACGGAACAAGTATCAATGCCCACATCTTCAGTTTCAACAGGCGTTTATGAAACTGCACAATCCGTTACTCTAACTTCGACAACTGCAGGAGCAACAATTTTTTATACTACCGATGGTACTGCGCCTACTACATCATCATTAGTTTATACTGCACCAATTAACGTAACCACAACTACAAAAATCAGAACCATTGCCGTAGCATCAGGCAAAGTGGATAGCCGTGAAGAAGTGATTATAATCAATATTCCTGAAACTTTTAATAATATAGCTGAATTTTACACTAAAATGGCTACAAGTGGAACTAACTTTATTTATTTTAAATACACAGGCGAAGCTCTGGTTACAGCTTCATATATAGCAACTTATAAAACATTGTTCTTGCAGGATAATACTGCCGGAATTTTAATTAACGATGTCAATAGAAATTTATTGAACACATTGAATGTGGGTGATAAAGTTACTAAAATCATTGCACAGGTAAACCGCATAAACGATTCACCTCAATTATACCCAAACACTGATTTCACACTAGTTTCAACAGGTAATACGATAGTTCCACCGCTTATTACATTGGCTGATATACCTAACAGAATTAATCAATTGGTTCAAATAAACGATTTGTTTTTTGATGAAGCTAATAGTACTAAAACATTCGGACCCAATACACCCTATATTATTCATGATGCATCTTTGGCTTCAACAACTACTACTTTCAGAACACCAAGCGGAATGCCAAATCCGGATTATATCAATACAATTATTCCAGCCAAAAGAAATGTGATTTGTTTGGTTGCAAAAAACAGTACCTCAGTAACCACACCTGTTATTTTTGCACGAAATGCTGCTGAATTAGACCTTAATATATCAGGCGTCAGAAGCCAAATTATCAATAATCTGACAGTTTCTGGAGAAACCTTACTTTTTGAAACACAAACTCCGGAAACAGTTCGTGTTTACAATTATATTGGTCAGCAAGTTAAGAGTTTTGTTTCTGTGGCTGGCTCAAATCGTGTTGAGCTAACAAAAGGTATTTACATTATTCACATTGGCAACAAAGCGGCAAAAGTGATGTTGTAAAAATATTCGTCTGTAGGCGAAAAAATGCAGTATATTTAAAATTATTCGTCCATAAACGAAAAAATATTACTTTATTGAAAATTATTCGTCTGTGGACGAATAATTTTGTAGTTTATGAGTGAATATTCGTCTTCTAGCATTTCTTTTGGAAATTTTAAATTAAATGGTTGATAATAAATGAAATATAACTTTCTGAAAGTATTGTTTTTTGTATTTTTGCTTTTCTTTACTGCAAAAGGTGTGGCACAAAACGCAACAAATTCAAAACGCGAAGCATTCACCATTCGCATCACCGTAATTGATAGTCTGTCGAATGAAACCATTATTGGGGCAGCTTGTCAGATAAAAAGTTATGGGATTTATGCCATTTCTGACATGAATGGTGTGGCTACTTTTGTGAGTGTACCCAAAGGGCAAAATGTGGTTGATATTACCTGTCTGGGGTTTGAAGCCATTCAGCGGAATGTAAGTGTATTGGCAAATACTACTTTCACCGTAAAGCTCCTCGAAACTTCCCTGCAACTCAAAGAAGTGAGCGTGGTGGCAAAAAACAGTGCTGCGGGAGCTTCTACTTCATCAACCATTAACAGGCAAGCTATTGATCACTTGCAAGCTACCAACTTGGGTGATCTGATGCAACTTATGCCTGGCGCCACCATGAAAACAACCGATTTAACTGTAGCAAGTACTTTGCAATTACGTACGGCAAGCAATGCTGGTTTTGATAAAAATAATTCGTTTGGAGCTTCTATAATTGTTGATGGCGTACCGGTTTCAAATAATGCCAATATTGATTCGAAATTAGGTGGTAACTTTAATTCCGGAGGTCAGGGAGTTGATTTGCGTCAAATATCAACCGACAATATCGAAACGGTGGAAGTTATTCGCGGCATTCCTTCGGCTGAGTACGGCGATTTAACTTCGGGAGCTGTAATTGTAAAATCAAAATCGGGACGCACGCCTTATGAGGTGCGTACCAAAGTAAACCCAACCACCATTAATGCGTCCATTGGTAAAGGATTTGCGTTTGGTAAAAAAGCCGGTTTTCTGAATGCGAACTTCGATTACGTTCAAGCATGGGGTGAACCACGTAAAAAAACAAATTCGTTTGACAGGTATTCTTTTTCATTAAATTACAGCAACACATTTTTCAAGAATTGGAAAACTAGTACCAAATTTAATTATAGTGGATTGGTTGACTGGTCAGGACAAGACCCAGATGCCTTAATTGAAGGAACGGATGAAAGACAAAGAAATAATAATTTCAAAATCAGTCACGACGGAAAAATAGCCTTCAATTTGCCTTTGATGCGTACGCTGTCCTATGTAGTAGGATTTTCAACACAGATTAGCGAATCGCACAAAGTGGGCAAAATTACCAATTTATCTGGCTTCAAGCCAATTATTTCGTCGCTCGAGTCAGGCTATTTTGAAGTTCCATATAAAACTACTTCCTTTTTAGGAAGCGGTGGAGTTATAAGCAATCCAGAGGATGTTTTCTTTAAAATCTCTAACAGCTTTGGATTTAAACTTATGAAATCGTGGACGCATCAAATGAGTATGGGTGCCGAGTATCGGTATGAACAAAACAAAGCGCAAGGATATTATAACGACAACAATTTATTCCCGCTAAAAACGAATGAAGATGGTCGTCCACGTCCTTATTTCGATATTCCACCGGTTACTCAGACGTCAGGTTATATGGAGGATAAAATGACCTGGAAAATGTTGGGGATGAAAACAAACTTAAGTGCAGGTTTGCGTTTTAACATGCTTCAGCCAGGCAAAGAAGAACAAGTATCATCATGGTCGCCCCGTATAAATGCTTCAGTTGAATTAACAAAAAACATTGAATTGCGATTAGGATATGGACAAAATGCTAAAACACCGGGATTGACTCATTTATATCCCGAAAAAAAATACAACGACCGTATTGCTGCAAGCACAGTTGCTTCTTCAAATCCAGCCGAACGATTGGTGATGTATAATACCATGGTTTACGATGTGCAACGAAGTGTTGGATTGAAAAATGCCATAAATACAAAATACGAGATTGGTTTTGATATAAAATTACCCAAAGACAGAAGCTTGAATATTATTGCTTATTACGACATTACGCCAAATGGTTTTGGTTCAAAATCCGATTATTTTACGTATTTATCTGATTATTATGAAATTGGAAAAGGATTGAAATACATTGCAAATCAGAAACCAACGCTAGACCCCAACACCTTACCCGCTCGGGTCGATACGGTTTTTGAAACCAAAGGCATTTTTGGTAATACAGAATGGTCGCTAAGCAAAGGAATAGAATTGGATGCGAATTTGGGTCGTTCTGACTTTTTGAATACAACTTTTTTTCTAAGTGGTGCGTATACAGAAACTAGCACAAAATCGGCCGAAAATAGCTATGCGAATCCGAAGCGAGATCCGCAAATACATTGGGATAATTATTATTTTGACACTAGTACAGCACCCTTCAAATACATATATAACGGTGGAGCCAAGACTGTGTATCACACCAGTATAAACTCGACTTTCAGAGCTGTAACCAATATTCCCGCTCTGCGATTAATATTGTCAAATTCTATTTTTGTTGGTTGGTATACAGCAAGCTGGGAAACAAATAATACCGAAATTCCAATTGGCTATATGGTTGCTAACCAGTTGGGTGGTGTTGATACCTACCAAATTACTCAGGAAATGTTGGATGACCCTACTACACGGATTAAGGGGCATTTGTTGAAAGATGGAATAATTGACAATTCGGATAAAATACGAACTGAGAGCAATAACCCGACTTGGAATATTTCCACACGTTTAACGAAAGAAATATCGAAAATGGCGGGATTCTCGTTTTTTGTTAACAACACCTTGTTTTATGAGCCATGGATACATTCAACAACTTCTACAACCTTATCGCAGAGAAACATTGGAACATTTAGTTTTGGTATGGAATTGTATTTAAAATTATAGCTTTCAAAAAATGAATTGTGAAAAAGAAATGAAAATTAAATCGTTTTTACTTCGAAGTTTGCTTGTTATTAGTTCACTTTTGTCATTGACAGGATGTGTAGAGAATGCTGTGTTGCCACTAATATCGTCGTATACTGTGCAGGTAACTATGCCCGAAAAAATAAAGGACAACTATTTGTTTGCAAATCAACTTGTTACGTTAAGAAGTCAGCGAATGATTTATACCACAAATACAGACGGAAACGGAATTGCAAAATTCAGCAATATAATTCCTGATATTTATGATGTGTATACTTCGTGGGATATAACGGGCGAACAATATGTGCAAATGAGTGATTCTTTGGTGGAAAATAAGCCGGCATTAATTTCAGGTATTTCACCATTAAGGCAGATATTTTCGGATAGTACAATAACTGTGGAAACACTACTAACGGTAAAACAAAATCTACTGATTAGCAAAGTATATGCTTCTGGAACAAAGGACATTAACAATGGAAAATTGGATGCGGACGTATATGTGGAAATTTTCAATAATTCGGATGTTACACAATATATTGATAGCATTTATCTGGCTCTTGTTGAAGGCGATTCTCCGGTGGCATTTTCTGCAAAAGAGAATCCAACGTATCTACATGCCCGACAGATTTTTCGATTTCCGGGAAATGGTAAAGAATACCCAATTTTACCAGGCAAAAGCATTGTAGCATGCAATAGTGCAATAAATCACTTAGAAAATGCACCTATATCAGTTGATTTGAGAAATGCCGAATTTGAATTTAAAAATACCTTGTCTAAACCTATAAATAATCCTGCTGTAAAAGCGATGATATTGATTCATACCAGTTATGTAGGTCTTAATTATCTTAATTTGCAACGGAGTACTGTAAATAGTATTTGTTTATTCAAAACAACCGATAATGTCAGTTCTTTCCCATTGGAATATCCTCCGGGAAAAACAACCGGAAACAGATTTATTCGTATTCCGGCGAACCTGGTATTTGATGGGATTGAAATTCTTGGCTATAAAAGTACAGGTGTTGACACAAATTCAAAACGATTACAAGATTTTATAGATGCTGGTTATAAAACTTTATCTACAACTTCAGGCTACTCACACGAAAGTATTGAACGAAAAGTGGATACGCAAAGATCAACTGCTGCCAGAATTTATTTGATTGACACCAACAATAGTCGGAATGATTTGGTTACAGTAACCGACCCAACTCAGAAAAAATACGATAAACCGTTGTTACTGCAATAAAAATCAGCCCATTGGGTTTATTAACAAAAATTGAACTATGCCAAAAT
>JBBQMQ010000193.1:0-7935 GCA_038329115.1 Bacteroidales bacterium | reverse complement strand
TTTTTCTCTTTTGATTTGCTGAGAATTAGTTCTGCAACCGCCCGCGCCGTTTCGTCAGGAGTTTCGAAAATATGAAGAATTTGATCCATTATTCTGATTTGAATTTTTTAAACGGTGCCCGCCATTTAAGCTCTTTATTTCCAAAAAGTGCATTGGCTTCTTTTGGTCCCCAGGTATTGCATTCATAAAAATACAACGGAATTTCCGGATTATTTTTCCATGCCTGTAAAATCGGATCAACAAATTTCCAGCTGGCTTTTACTGCGTCAGCACGAGCAAAAAGCGTTGAATCGCCTATCATACAGTCCAATAATAAACGTTCATACGCTTCCGATATTTTATTTTGAACTAAATCGGAATAATGAAATGCCATGTTCACGTTCTGAACTTTATATCCTGCTCCCGGAATTTTCATTCCAAAATCAACTGCAACACCGGCATCCGGACTAATGCGCAAAATAATCATATTCGTCGATTGGGCTACACAACGTTGTTTAAACAACTGGTGTGGTGCGGGTTTCAAATGTATAATCACCTCAGTCACACGTTCAGGCAAATGTTTCCCGGTTCGAATATAAAACGGAATATCACCCCAACGCCAGTTGTCAACAAAAATACGCATGGCAACAAAAGTTTCGGTTTTTGAATTAGGCGATACATCTTTTTCCTGTCTATACCCTTTTTGAATAACACCATCTACCGATGTTTCGATATATTGACCACGAACCACATTTTCGGCAACTTCTGTAGGCTTTATAGGGCGCAATGCCTGAAGGACTTTCACACTTTCATTTCGGATAGACTCCGAATCGAAAATAGAAGGTGGCTCCATTGCAACTACTGCTAAAACCTGAATTAAGTGGTTTTGAATCATATCACGAATCGTTCCGGAAGTATCATAATAACCACCACGATTGCCAACACCAATTTTTTCGGAAGCAGTTATTTCTACCCGATCAACATATTTACGGTTCCATATTGGTTCGAAAAATCCATTCGAAAAACGCGTAACCATAATATTCTGAACCGTTTCCTTCCCCAAATAATGGTCAATGCGGTAAATCTGATCTTCGTTAAAACCGCTGCGCAGTTTTTTATCCAAATCAACAGCAGAATCATAGCTATAACCAAATGGTTTTTCTACAATAATCCGTTTCCAGCCATCAGCTTCAGTATTTAGTCCATATTTAATAAGATTTGCAGCTACAACTTCGTAAAGAAATGGAGGAATGGAGAAATAATAAATGATATTTTGAGGAATATTCAGAGTGGATGAAAGCTTTTCAATATAATTTTTCAACAGACCAAAATCTTCTTCAGCCTGATTATTTACTTTTTGATAATAAATGTGTTCCAGAAATTGTTGTAATTCTTCAGGATTTTCTTCGACTGCCTGATTTGAAAACTCTTTCAAAGATGAACCGACATCAATTCGATTGGTTTCTTCATCTTTTTCCTGACTTCCGGCTCCAATTACTACAAAGTTTTCAGGTAATAAATTATCCACATAAAGTTGAAAAACAGCAGGCAAAAGTTTGCGTTTTGCTAAATCACCATTCGAACCAAATATAACCAAGATCTGGTTTTCAACCGGGTTTTTACGAGTCTTTTTTATTACTTCTTCCATTTACAATAGATTTTGGGAAATTAAACGAATCCGAAAATTACAGAGCATTAATATTAAAACAAATTAACTATCGAATCGTTCATATTATCTATCTGAATTATGAGAATCATTTCGTGGAGAAACATTGATTATAACTTTCAACAATTGAAGGAATATCACTAATTGTATAAATGTCAGCATTTACCATATTTCTTACCTTTTCGCAACCGACAAAATAAGTTTTGACAAATAACTTAAATCGTTCAGGAGTGTCTTTTGTGAAAATCCATAGTTCTTTGTTATTTTGATTGTTGTTTGAAGAATTTTCATAATTCCCTTTATTTTCGTAAATCTCAAAATTCTTTTCATCAGGACAAATTTCAAGAAATCCACGCTGATTTTTCTTCTTCAAATAATACAAAAATTTTGAATCAGAAGGGATTGGTTCGCGTTCATATAAATTTACAATACCGCTTTTGATTTGTTTTATAAAGAAGTTTTCCTTATCGGCAGTTGCTCTTTTATAAATCGATTTTCCCACACGATATTCCAATATCTCATCAGCTGTAAAAAAAAGAATAGAATCATTTTTATCTTTTGAAACACAAAACAAGAATGAATTTATATTGTCTCTATTCTTAAATGCCAGAATATTTGCAAAAACCGTATCTTTCTCTCTGATAATATAGCCAGGTTCAAACGTTGCTTTGGAAAGCCATTTCTTCAACATCAACTCTTTTTTAATGAACTTCTGATTGGCTTGTCCGGAAACTGAAAGCGAAATAATCATTAAAAGGCTTAAAAACGTATATTTCATTTGTAAATTTTATTTTAAAACCATTTCTTTCGTTTGAAAAACCAAAGCATTAGTCCGGTGGTGACTAACATAATTGCCCACATGATAAAATATCCATAACGCCAGTGAATTTCAGGAAAATTCTCGAAATTCGTTCCATACACACCAACAATAAAAGTGATTGGAATAAATATAACTGAAATAATGGTAAGTACCCGCATGATATCATTCAGCCTTGTGCTCATTGACGAATGATATATGTTTAGTTGGTCATAAAGAATTTCACGGTAACTATCCGACAACTCGGAGGCTTCATTGATATTATCCTGTAACTCTTTAAAGTGAATTCTATTTTCGGTGTGAATAAATTCCGACTCCATTTTAGCCAGATTTAAAATCATTTCTTTAGCCGGTTTAATGTGTTTTCGGAGAAAATTTAATTCCCGTTTATATACATTAATACTTTCCAGTAATTCCTTTTTCGGATTGGTGGTCATATCGTCTTCCAAACTTTCGATCTTTTCTCCCAATAAACCAATGATATAAATATAATTATCAACTACCACATCCAACAGTGCAAAAGCCAGATAATCGGCTCCTGCTATTCGAATTTTGTTTTTATGCCTTCGAATACGTTCTCTAATAGGTTCAAATACCAAATCAGGCTGTTCCTGAAAGGAAATCAAGTTGCTTTCGCTAAAAATCAAACTCAAGTTCTCTGCCGTAAGACTATCAGTTTTCTCATTATAATTAAGCATTTTAATGGTAGTAAAAATTCCATTTTCAAGCTCTTGAACTTTTGGACGCGCCTCAGGATTCATTACATCCGAAAGTACATTATTCTCAATTTTGAAAACCTTTGCCAGATTTTCCATCAAAGTAACATTATCCAAGCCATCGATATTTAGCCAGGTGAGCTTTTTCGATTTTTTTAAGTCCAATAACTGCTCAGGTACAGTTATTTCAATTTCCGTAACATCTTCCAGGTCAAAATCAATGGCACGTAGAAGTATTTTATCCGTTTTCTTCTGACCTCTGAATACCAAGGCATAAGGAGATAATCCAATTTCTTCTTTTTTCTTTTTTATATATCTGGACATAATTTAAGCTGTTAATTAACCGTATGTGCAAAGATAAATATTTTTTTGCGTTAGATGTGAATTTACAAAATAAAGTTAAGACATAGTATAAAAAAAGGAAAAGCAAAAATGCTTCTCCTTCATTATTTTTATTTTGACTTGGATTTATTTGTGAATAACAGTACCACTCCCGGTAATTGTTTGGCTCACAGTAGGATTTCCTGTATATTCAATATTCCCGGATCCCGAAATAACAGCTTTCAGACTATTTGTGGCATTTACGTAAATGCTTCCACTTCCGCTAATTGTACATTGTGCTGTTTCTGCAGCCAAATCAGCAAATTTTATATCTCCACTTCCGGAAATTAATGCTGTCAATGCTTTCACATTTCCATGAGCTGTTATATTCCCACTTCCAAGTATGCTGGCATTTAGTTTATCCACATTCATATTCTCGATGGAAGTTATATTCCCACTTCCGGTAAGAATCATGGTATTTAAATCTTTAAATCCCGAGTTAAGATTCAAATCCCCACTTCCGGATAAGGCAACTGCTTTTAATGAGTCCGGCATTGTAATAGTTACATGTGCTTTACTGTTTATTAAAATCGTTGTAATTGGATCGGTGGAGATAATCAAATTATGAGAAACTACTTTTACTGATAAATGTTTTATAATATTCTCGTAATCTGATACTTCAACTATAAAAGTGTCGCCTTTTACAATATCAACATTTGCTGCAGTGAGCAATTCAATTGATTGAAAATCTGTAGCTGTACGACTTTCTGTAACAATATTTCCTTTTCCGGTAGTTCCAAACCAATCAATACAAGATGTAAACAGCATCGAACTAACTAAAACGAAAACAAACGAGGCAGCAATTTTTTTGTTCATAAAAAATAATTTTTAAGTTTTACTTTGGAGTTAATTAATATTCAGAAAACAAGAATAATGCCAAGTTTAAAAAAACTTAAAATCAAAAAATTTCAATGTATCAACTCTTTCATTATAAGCGTCATGAGAGGCTGAACAGAATTTCCAATTTCCTGAACTTCTTCGTGGCTTACTTCTACAATTTTACCGGGAACACCTAAGTCAGTAATAATTGAAATTCCAAAACAACGAATTCCTGCATGATTTGCCACAATCACTTCAGGTACGGTGCTCATGCCAACAGCATCCGCTCCAATTGCTCTAAAATATTTGTATTCAGCCGGAGTTTCAAAAGTTGGTCCTGTTGTTCCGACATAAACACCTTCAACAACCTTAATATTATTTTTGAGCGCAATTTGTTTGGCTTTTGCAATCAATTCTTTCGAATAAGCTTCACTCATATCCGGGAAACGTGTTCCCAATTCGTTGAAGTTTTTACCACGTAACGGGTGTTCAGGAAAAAGATTGATATGATCTGTAATAATCATCAAATCACCTATTTCAAAATCGGGATTTACACCGCCCGATGCATTGGAAACAAGCAAAGTCTCAATACCCAGTGCTTTCATAACCCGAACCGGAAAAGTAACTGCTTTCATGTCGTAACCTTCATAATAATGAAAACGGCCTTGCATAGCCAACACTTCCACATCTCCCAATTTACCAATTATAAGCTTTCCGCTGTGTCCTTCGACAGTAGAAACAGGAAAATTTGGAATTATCTCATAAGGGATTTCTGTTTTATCTGTAATCTGAGTAACAAGATTTCCAAGTCCTGTTCCTAGAATAATTCCGGTTTTAGGATTAGAAAAAATTTTAGTACGAAGGAAATCAGCGGTTTCTTGAATTTTCAACAACATAGTTTTTGATTTTTTGAATGAATAAATTTTCTTGATTATGTAAAATCTCTACCCGAACGGGCAGAGCATACGTTCTTGATTTCAGATTTTGAGGAAAATCCGGATTGGTAATTAAACGTGAAGCATCTTTTTCTGTTACCAGCAGGATTTTTTCCTCAGTTGGCAATTTATCGAACAACTTCGAAATCAAATCAAAATCTTTATGCAAAAATGCGTAATGATCCGGAAAGAAAAGTGTTTCGATGTTATTAGTGAATTTTTCTAGCTGATCTACAATGGAATGCGGCGCCACAATTCCTGTCACCAAAAGCACGCTTGCTTTGTTTTCTTTCAGGCGGTTATAAGTCCAGATTTCCGGAGTTGAATCTGGAAAAACAGGTACAAGTTCATCGTAAACATAGTGCGAAAAGAACAAAAGTTGATTTGTTTCCGGCTTCAATTCGGTTTCAATCAATCGCATTCCGATAGGCGTAAGATCATCAGGACATTTTGTAACCACAATAATATCAGCGCGTTTACTTCCACTTTTCCATTCACGGAGAGTGCCTGCCGGAAGAAGCAAATCACGACTGTATAAATTTGAATAATCAGTCAGTAAAATAGATAATCCTGCTTGAATAAAACGATGTTGAAATGCATCGTCCAGCACAATCAATTGCAAATCAGGGATAAGTTCTTGTAGTTTCTTAACTCCACGTACTCGCTTTTCATCAACCGCAACTGTTATATCGTGAAATTTCTGATAAATCTGAAACGGTTCATCCCCAATTATCTGACAGTTTGAATTTTCATCGGCCAATCGAAATCCTTTTGTTGAACGTTTATAACCACGACTCAAAACAGCAGATTTTCTTTCGTCTTTTAAAATTGAAAGAATAAATTCGGTGTGTGGTGTTTTTCCGGTACCGCCGGCGGCCAAATTGCCAACAGATATAATTGGAATTTTAAAGCCCGTCGATGGAATGATTCCCTGATCAAACAGGAAATTCCGTATTGCTATGACTAAACCATAGAGAAGCGAAAACGGATACAAGATTATATGTTTCAGTGACTTTTTCAATAGAATTTAATTAGCCTTAAACTGGATGCGAAAAGCAAAGATACAATTTTTTTAATTGAAATTACTTTTTCAATGAATCGGGCTTTGTAAAAACAAAAAAATCAGGGAACAGGATCGTAACCGCTTCCACCCCATGGATGGCAACTGCTGATCCGTTTGATGGACAACCATCCTCCTTTTAGGATTCCATGTTTTGTTACAGCTTCAATTGTATACTGCGAACAAGTTGGAGTGTACCTGCATCTTGCAGGGAAAAGAGGCGAAATGCTGTAACGATAAAAATACACCGGAAGCAAAACAATAAATTGGAGTATTTTTTTCATTTGAAACTTTAGTATTTATTGAAGATAAAAACAAAAAATAAACTCACATATAACTAACAACCTGTCTGATTATCAATTTGTTCAATTTTGTCGTACAATTTATGAAGAGCAACTTTCATTTTTTTCTCAATTGCTTCAAAATCCATTAAATCATTAGACACGTAATTAAATGCTATTTGAATTTGCAAATTTTTCTCGTTTAGTTTAGAAACAAATTCTTGTTTGTTAAGCCTGTAAGCCTCTCTTATTAAGCGCTTTAATCTGTTTCTGTCTACTGCTTTTTTAAATCTTTTTTTGGGAACACTTATCACAACTTTTACCGAATCTGTACCTTTCATTTCAGGAAATAAATAAACCACCCGCAAAGGATATGCAATAAATGCATCACCTTCAGTGAATAAGCGATTTATTGTTATTTCGCCACACAAGTGTTCAGATTTTGGGAAAGAATTGGGATGATTCATAGTGCTAAAAAAAACTATCCCAAAAGTACAGAAAAACTTCGATACTTTTGGGATAGAATAAATGATTTATAATCTCTTATTTTCTTACTTTTTTGTTGTTTTCCTTTAAGAAATTTTCTAAAGCCATTGTCATGGAAGGAACTCCGGGCAGTGGTGCTTCCAGGTCCAGTCTTAAACCGGCATCACGAACTGCCTGCGCAGTTGTGGCTCCAAAACATCCAATCTGTATTTCTCCCTGTTCAAAATCAGGGAAATTTTTTATTAACGAACCAATACCTACCGGACTAAAGAACAACAACATATCGTAGTTAAATTCTTCGTTTGGCAGAAAATCATTACTAACTGTTTTGTACATTACAGCTTTGTCAAACCCAATTTTTGATTTTTCCAACTGGGATAAAGTATCCTCGTTTTGAACATCCGAAGTAATCAAAAGATATTTTTCTTCAGCATGTTTGTTCATGATAACAACTAAATCAGCCATCTTGCCTGAAGCACCATAAAAAACTTTACGCTTACGGTAATGAATATAGCGTTGTAAGTATAAGCCTACTGACTCTGAAACACAAAAATATTTCATGGTTTCAGGAATAGTAACACGCATTTCTTCACATAATCTGAAAAAATGATCAATTCCATGGCGTGCATTAAAAATAATGGCTGTATGATCCAATATTGTTACACGTTGAGTCCTGAATTCTTTAGCTAAAATCGGTTCAACTTTTATAAACGGACGAAAATCAATCTTGACATTATACTTATCACTAATATCAAAATAAGGTGATTTTTCGGTTGTTGGACGAGGTTGCGACAC
>JBBQMQ010000192.1:0-7939 GCA_038329115.1 Bacteroidales bacterium | reverse complement strand
GTACAAATGTCGTTATTTTGAGGGGGTAGGTTTTTGAAAATTGAAATTAGAATCCGTAACAAACAGAAATACAGGTAGTTAAAAATAATATCTGGCAAAATTCGATTTTTGTCGGTTAATAGTGATTTCAAATACTCATATTCCTCATAAAGTTGATGCATCTCCATATTTTCAACGTATTTCAGAATGTAAACCAGCATTTGAATACTTGAGCAAAATCCGACCTTTACAAAGCTTAGATGAATTCACGGAATATGAATTCGAATCAATGGTTAAGATTATTTCAAATCCAATTGCAATAAAAAGTGCATACCACATGATTAGCGAAGTGCATCGGACAAAGAAAGCTGCACAAGCATTAAAAGAAGCCGATATTTTTTCATTCGGACAGCTAATGAATGCTTCACATGATTCATTGCGTGATAATTTTGAGATTGTGAGTCCTGAAGTAGACAGGATGGTTACAGAAGCATGGAAAATAGATGGTGTTATTGGTTCTCGTATGGCTGGTTGCGGTTTTGGTGGTTGTACCATTTCATTGGTTAAAGAAAAAGCTGTTGACATATTTATAGAAAAAATTGGAAGAGTTTATGAAGAAGAAACCGGAATTAAAAATAACTTCTACATTGCCGAAATAGGTGATTGTACCTACAAATTATACGATTAGCAATATTTCTTATGCTTGTTTAGTTCTCTCCGATTCCCGATAGGAAGTTCGATTTATCAAACTTCCTATCTTTTTTCTTGGGAAGTCGAAATTCCGATTTTGACAATTTCAATCACTATAGATGCTTTAACTATAAATAACCGATAGTGAATCTAAGGGATTATGTCTAAAAACCACAACCTAAAATATTATTCGAAAATAATATACTTTCATATTTTGTTGTATCTTTGCAGTTGTAATTTAAAAGATAAAATATCATGAGCGATAAAGAAATTAAACAGCTTACTAATTTAGCTGTAAGCCTGAAAAAGGAAATATCTAGGGAAAGCGCTTTAGCTACTCTTGTCTCAGCAGGTATATTAGATGAAAAAGGAGATTTTACCAAGCCATACAACGATTTAAAAAACGTTGTAGTCGAATCGCGTAATGCATAATTGATGTACAGCAATAGAAGTAATTTAATTATAGGCTTTCATGGATGTGATAAAGACGTATGTGATAACTTGTTAAATCAACCAAATAATATCAAAAAGAGCGAAAAACCTTATGATTGGTTAGGTCACGGCATTTATTTTTGGGAAAATAACTACGATAGGGCACTTCAATGGGCAGAAGAAAAACAAAAAAGAGGAGAAATTAAAGAAGCAAGTGTAATTGGTGCTGTTTTAACCCTTGACATTTGTTTTGACTTGTTAGAGAGCAAATTTACTAAAATGGCTGCTGATTATTATGGTTTAATGGCTGCGACTTACAATGCAGTAGGTAAAGAAATGCCTAAAAACAGAGATGCAAAGGCAGATGTTTACCATGACAAAATTCTACGGGAACTAGATTGTTCTGTGATTGAATATATGCACTATTCAATTGAGGAGCAAATAAAAAAAGACATAAGCGCAAAAGGCTTCAGCACCTACAAAAAATTTGATTCAGCTAGAGGTGTTTTTACTGAAGGAGGTCCAGCATACGATGGTGCAGGCATTCAGCTCAAAAGTCATATTCAAATTTGTATTAGAAACACAAATTGCATAAAAGGATTTTTCTTACCGAGAAAAGAAATCTAAAAAAACACGCAAAATTATTGGTTCAAAATCGATCAGCTCCACATTTTGTGGAGCTTTTTTCTTGTCTTTTTATCAATATAATACAATACATTGTAGAAAAATGCTTGGTTGCGGTCAAAAGCAACTGAAACATATATCCAATAAGCATTTCATAAGAAATACACCGCAACTAAAATGAGAAAAAACAAAGAAAATAAATTCATGTTAGTTGCGGTGCAAAATCGCTACAATCACTTATGGTAAAAGCTTTGATGCCCTCCGCAACCGAAACACCGCAACCAAGGGGTATTTTCTGAAATCTAAATGTAAAAATCAATTTTATTTGAAAAATAGTAAGAAAATTTGATAAGAAGAAAGATTGGCTGAAAGCGGTCAGGTTTCACCTGAAAGTTCATAACGGGCAGCTCCGAGGGCAATATCCCCAGCCGCCAAAAATCCCCGCCCTTTCTCGCAGCTCATTTAGCCTGACGGCCGCTGAGCTTGTCGAAGCGCAGGGCTTGCACGGTCTTTTTGTCGGCTTCCGCACAATCAACCCTTCTGTTGTTTTTTTCTGTCACACTTTTTGCAATCCACGCTTCTTTCACAGTGATGTTTTTTCAAAACCACTGTTTCAATCCACCCACAAAAAGCAAAAAAACACGCCAGAAAAAAACAACCCAAAGCTATTATACATAACATGTAGTTATGGTCATTCCTTTGGCAAATAGCCAAATCAATAGGGAAGCCCATAACCTAATTATGTATAATAGCCGCACAAAATCAACGCTTTTGCCCCGCTTCGCTGCCCGAAGACCTCAAGATTTCCCCACCACCCATCAGTGGTTGCAGTGGAAGAAAATAGGTCGTGTTTTATTTCCATGTGCTTGCGGTAAGTTCATTCACTTCACTCATTTCGTTTCGGGGGACGCTGTTCGTGCCTCACAACGCGGCCACCCTTCACTACATTCGTTCAGTTCATTTCACCCACCTCAGCAACCGCACGGCATAAGAGCCTACTTCATTCCACTCCACAAATCAACCCAGTCATTCCATTACGCTTCCCGGCTGTAATCCTCGCACAAATAAATCCACGCACAAACAGCCAGTAAAGCTCCATTTCATTTCCCAACCCATTGTTCCGTTACACTCAGTCGCCACCCATGCCATTTTCCAGCGCATTTCCAATGGTCTATTTTCTCCCACTGCGAAGAGTTTACCCCAATTAAGCGCCTAAAGGCAGAGCGGAAAGTAATTACACCTAACCGGTGCGTTGTTCAGGCTTCGCCAACCCGAGAACAATGCCCCGAAAACCACTTATAATTTTTATTGATATTGTTTGTTTTTTTTCGGGTAGCAATAAAAAATTATAAAAGGTTTACAAAATATGGGGACAGCAGTCAAGCTCCTTTTCAAGCAGCTTGAAAGTTATTCATCACTTCGTGCAATTCCTCATTTTCCCCACCACCCATTAGTTGTGCAGAAAATAAATATATTACGGGTTGTTTATCCATGTGCTTGTGGTAACTGCATTCATTCCGGCTCCATTCGTTCCGGGTTCTTCGTTCATTTCGCAAAACTCATTCTCTTCGATTCCCTACACTCCATTTCGCCTTCATTTTATGCATTCACCTCAGCACCCCACGGCTTCGGGAAATACTCATTTCCATTCCGCAAGCTTCATTCATTCCGTTTTCCCCAAGCCTTTTTCCAACGCTAACCCAATGGTATATTTTTATTTTCTGCGGAGTGTTAGCCCCGAAAAATGGAGAGCCTCAATATTTCCCCACCGCCCTATAGTTGTTGCAGTCATTTCAGGCCATCGTTTGTTATTTCAGGTGCTTGCGGTCGGTGCATTCATTCCGGCTCCATTGCGCTCCGGGAACTACGTTCGTACCTCACTCCGAACCCCTACGCTCCATTATGCCTGCATTCGTGCATCCACCTCAGCACCCCGCGGCATAAGTATTCCTTTACTCACGCCATAAATTCCGTTCCCTCAGTCATACCCATGCCCTTTCCCTCGCATTTCCAGCGGTTGCCTTCGTTCCTGCGGCGGGTTTACCCCAATAAAGAGAATCCTTTTGTTTTTTTTTGAATGGTTTCTTTTTCCAAAAGGATTCAAAAGAACAAATACTAAAACAAATCTTAAAAACACAAATACAACAAGGACTTTTTGAGTAAAATATTTACCGACAAAAAAATAAAAAATCCAGCAAAGATAAGGCGGCCAACACAGACCAACCCAATAGGCTGCAAGGTCAAGCCCTCCGGGTTTTTGTCACAATCTCCACACCTCGTTTCACTTCGGGTAGTATTCTGACAAAAAACCTTGTCAGCCCAATCAGTCCGCCTAATGTGAAAGCCATATTTTTCTTTTTTTTCTTCTTCTTTTTTTCTTTCTCTTTTCAGGGGGTAAAAATTATTTACGGGCGCAGCAGTTCTAAGTCATTTTTAATCATCTAATCCCCATTGTTATGAGTAGTTTTATTGTAAAATCACATCGTCCGGGCGTAGTTTACTCCATGCCCCATTTCTTCATTTTAAACAAAGGAAATAACAGCGGAAAGCCGCTTGCAGTTCCCTGTCCGAATTGTTTTGTCATTCTATGTAAATGCGAAGCAGAAAAAGAACAAATCTACTGGCTGTCGTATAGTTTATGGCAGTCAAAAGCCTTTTATCCTTTTTTGCGTGGGTCAGTCATTCCATTTGTAGTACTCAGGGATGTAAAGTCCTGCCTTTTGGATGGTTTAAACAAAGTGGATGAAAATCCGGCTCAGTTTGAAAAAGCGGTGGCAGCTCTTCGCAGTTTGGAAGCCATGGAAAAGCAATACAAACAAAATCTGCTTTTAATCGCCAATGCCAAACGGATGCTTTTTTATAAGTATATTTCGTAAATGGGTGGGTTGTTTTTTGGGTGTAGGTAACACCATTCCCGCTTTAGTTAGCATTGGCGAAAAAACGAGAATAACTTTTTTTCGGGCTCGATGGGACGGCCCAAAAAGTTATTTCCCGTTTTTCGAGTGGTGGGTGGATAGTCCACCCTTAGCCCTACATGAGTCCTACATAAGCCCTACATAAGCCCACTATTGATGAGTAAGTAGCATGAACGTCTCAACGACTGAATTAAAAAAGGGATGTTCCATTCGGAACACCCCTTTAAGGTCACTAACATTTTCTTTTTGACTCCTAGAACGTACTTTGAATTTTCAAAGCATGACCGGAATTCAGCAAGTAATAGTCATTACCGGCTTTTTGGTAAAACTCAATACCAACCGAGTTCAATACAGTTACATCGTCATTCATTTCAGGTGCTCCCGGAAGAGCGCTTGCAACGACTGTTGGAGCTGCAATATCAAGTTTTAAATCCAGATAATCCGAATACGCCACGTTTGACTTTTCGTTCAGTTCAGGCTGGATTGGTTCATAAATGCCGGTTGTTGCATTGAATGCAAAATCCGAAATCACAGAAACGGCATTAATCAATCTGAAGTGAGTGGCACCGCTTGGAGCAATCACCGATTTTACAGGACTGAAAGCTTCCACCGTCAGTGTTGAGCTGTTGCGGTCGACATTGTCGGTCAATAAAAACGGAGCAATGAATGAGCTGTCAAAACCAAAGTTTTTGTTGAAATTCAAGCCAAGCAGATACTTGCTTTGGGTTGAAACCAAAATAGCCCGGTAACCACGAGCTTCGGATTGATCTTCAAGATTGATTTTTTTCATGATGGCAGTCAGTCGACCGGTCAGCTGCGCATCACTCATTTGCTTCATCAGCATATTCAACCCCACACGAACGGAACGACCTGCACGAGCACAAGCTGAGAATTCATTCATGTTTTCACGGGTACGGACAAACCCCGGGTCATTCTTGATTTGTTCACCGGTTGCACCACCCTTTAAACCGGCAAAGTTGCCAGTCATACCTTTAATCTTGAAATGGCGAATTTCGCCGATTGTACCTTTGTACTTCACATGTCCTAGTTGTCTGGCCATAGTTGTAAGTTTTTAAATGTTTATACTAATAATTCTGGTGTAAATTTACAGCGACAATTACCTGTGTTATAAATATATAAATAATGCTAAACGATGCTTTTCAATGCTAGTTGACTAATACAATAAATCTATTTAAGTAATAGTCCTATAGTTTCAATAAATATAATTGCTCCAGATGCTTTGATTTTTACCTTATTCCAAAAGTCAGTTTTCTTCTTCTGAGATTTGTAGTAGGCTATGGTGGAATCTTTACAGGCAATCAGGTTCTGTTTGCTGTCGATAATGCCTTTTTGAATATCCACTTTCTGCTCCAGTTCTTTCACTTCACAAGAGTAGTTTTCTATTTCAGAATCGAGGCTTTCAATAACACTGTCCTTTTCTATTGTTTCAAGCTTCAAACCCCGGACAAGATCTTCGCAAGTGCTCAGATTCTTTTCTCTTTCGAATAGGGATTGGAGTGTGTCGTTAAGAATGTGCTGTTTATTGGCTTCAGCTTTTTGTGTCGCTGAATTGACTTTTTCCTTCGCAAGCTTTGACTTCAGCGTTTGAATAAGACTGTCTTTCTGATAAAGTAAAATGTTGGCTCTAACAGTGTTTAAACTATCTTCATTTGATTCGTTTCTGTTTTGTTGATCAATTGTTGCAGGTCGCGGCGTTTCTGGCTTATAATCGCATTTCTTAAACATAGAAAACACGCAAATCAAAACGGCTAGTATTACCGGGGCATACTTCTTTAGAATTGCAATTGTCTTTTTCATAGTTGTATGTATTTTCCTTTTTTATATTTGAGTATCTGGTTGCGGTTTCCTTTGCTTTTAAAGCTTACATGTACCCAATCGGGTTGGCGGTCATTTCCTTTCTCCCAAATCAACTGGTCGAACTGGAAGTGGTCACGAATGGTTTGAAACAGCATGGCATTATCAAAACATTCAATATCCGCAGCTTCGCCTTTGGTGTGTTGGCTGATGGGTTTTCGAGCCCCGCCAACGGCTTTATTCACCGCCAATGTTCTGTAGCCGGAATTCACGGCTACCGGCTCGTCAATCTTTTCCCGGAGTGGATCCAATAGGTTCGCGACAAGTATTTTCAGTTTTGCAAGGGCAACAGGTCCTGGTGTATTATTCATATTCTCATTGGTTACTGTCAATTCTTCCAACGAGAAGTATTTGCCTAACTTGCTCATGATTGTTTCTTGTTGAAGAATTGGAGGATAAATGCGCACACGCCACCGGCAATGGCAATGTACTTCAGATAGCAGTCTGGAATAGATGTTTTAAACTCCGCAGGAAGCGTAGCGTAATACAAGGGCAGCGCAGCAATGGCACTTGAAATTAATTGGAAGAAACGAGCTAGAACAGGAGTTTCAGCTTTCCACCATTCGGGCAGTTTAAACAATACTTTTTTCATACAGTTGATTTTTTATCTTGTAAATGTACAAGTCAATCAGCTGTGAAATAAATACATAATCAATGCTAAACGATGCTTTTTGATGTTATGAAACAAGCCCTGGTGAAGAAATCACTAGGGCCTCTAAAATGATTATTGAGATTCCGAAAGATTTGAGTAATATTGCCAAGGAAGGAGCTGGAAAAATGCGATGTGGTTTTTAGCTAAATACATATCACATATTCCCTCCAAATGTTATATCTTTGTATCCGTTTGTAAATAAATACCTTCTTTTGTGTAACGTTTGTGTAATGTTGGCGAATAAAAACGCCTCACATTTATCATGTAAGGCGTTTATTATCAGATAAAAATATAAAATAATATAAATTTTAATATACTTTCCCTTTAGGGGCTAGGGGTATTATTATGAGCAAAATTATTCTCGAAAATATGGAGTTCCATGCTTTTCATGGCTTTCTGGAACATGAAAATCAACTTGGAAATACTTTTCTGGTTTACATCAGCATGGAAATTGATACTGAAAAAGCAGGAAAAACAGACGAATTGCATGATACACTGAATTATCAATCGGTTTATAATGTGGTAAAGAAAGAAATGAAAACGGCTTCAAAACTGATTGAACATATTGGTCAACGGATTTTGGATTCTGTTTTTAATGAATTTCCTCAAATTCAGGAACTGGAAGTAAAACTCTCGAAACTGAACCCACCTCTTGGAGGAAAAGTTGAATGCGTTACTATTGAACTTAACAAAAAAAGATAACTAAATTATGTCAGAACTCGAACCGAAACAAGGCCATCCGAAAGGACTTTACTTTGTTTTTGCAACCGCC
>JBBQMQ010000191.1:0-7967 GCA_038329115.1 Bacteroidales bacterium | reverse complement strand
GGGTGATTGGTTAATTGGTTTCCTTGTTTCCTTGTTTTTTTGTTTTTTCAGGACTGGACACTTGTTTCCTTGTTTCCTTGTTTCCCTGTCTCCTTTAAAAAGCAAAAGTAATAAAAGCATTGAATTTTTTGACAAGAAATGGAATAAATATTTAACCCAATATCTTTTTGAAGATTATTTTACTTAACAAGATCTCACTCAAAACAAAATATTCTTGTGATTGTTATAGTAAAAATTTAAATTCAATCAATATGGCACGTACAAGCACATATCTCAATTTTCCCCGAAATACTGCGGAAGTTTTCGATTATTATAAATCAATTTTTGGTGGTGAATTCAGCGGCGATGGAGTTGCCCGGTTTGGGGATTTTCCTCCTGCAGAAGGTATGCCGCCTCCGGCAGAAGAAGATAAAAACCTGATTATGCATATTGAATTTCCAATTTTAGGCGGACATATTTTAATGGGAAGCGATGCTCCTGATTCGATGGGACATCACGTTAATATTGGAAATCATGTTCATATTATGCTTGAACCAGATACCAAAGCGGAAACAAAAATACTTTTCGATAAACTGGTTGTTGGTGGCAAAGTAATTATGGAACTTCAGGATACGTTTTGGGGAGCTTATTACGGCAATTTAACTGACAAATTCGGAATTCAATGGATGTTTAATTGTACTGAAAAATAATGACTGAAATGGGAACAACAACAAAAAAAGTAATTTCGGTTCATACAATAATTCATGCACCTGTGGAAAAAGTGTGGAAGTACTTTACTCATCCTGAGCATATTGTAAAATGGAATTTTGCTTCCGATGACTGGCATTCACCGAGTGCAACGAACGATTTGCAGGTAGGTGGAAAATTCAATTATAGAATGGATGCAAAAGACGGAAGTTTCGGGTTTGATTTCTATGGAACTTACGATGAAGTTATTGAAAATGAGTTGATAGAATACACACTTGGCGATGACCGAAAAGTGAAAATTATATTTTATCCAATGAATAACAAAACAGAAGTTGTTGAAAATTTCGAAGCGGAAAAAGAAAACACTGTCGAATTACAACGTACCGGTTGGCAGGCAATTCTGAATAATTTAAAAAAATTAGTTGAATCAACAAATTAAATTGCAAATTATGATTGGTCAGATATCACCCTGTCTTTGGTTTGATTACCAGGCAGAAGAAGCAGCAAAGTTTTATGTATCGGTTTTTAAAAACTCCACAATTGATACCCTAAGTCATTACACAGCAGAAGGAAAAGAAATTCATGGACAGGACGAAGGTACTGTATTGACAGTAAGTTTTAAACTTAACGGACAATCTTTTACCGCTATGAACGGAGGTCCGCTTTTTAAATTTAATGAATCTGTTTCATTTCAGATCTTTTGCGAAAATCAGGAAGAGATTGATTATTACTGGGATAAACTCACTGAAGGAGGTGAAGAAAGCCAATGCGGGTGGTTGAAAGATAAATACGGGGTTTCGTGGCAAGTTGTTCCAAGCATTTTACTTACTTTAATTACCAATCCGGCAAAAGCGGAAAAAGTGACGAAAGCGTTTATGCAAATGAAGAAATTCGATATTGCAAAATTAGTAGAAGCCTCACAATGATTTTTTTATTTAATAAAGGTTGCTCTCCCGCAACCTTTATTATTTAGAATCTTTCACCCCTGCAAAAATTTAAAGCTCAGACATAACTCAATTCCTTTGAATTATGTAACTTTGCACGTTTTTAATTTTTAAAAAATAGTTAATGGCATATAAACCAACCGAACCAACTCTTATACAAAAATTGGACAAACCGAATATCATTTCAATTCTAAAGCCGTACAAACTAATGATTTTCAGTTTGATTGGCTTTGCATTATTAAGTAACGGGGTGAATCTGGTTATTCCAAAACTGATTTCATACGGTATCGACGATTTTTCAAAAGGAGTGTTTTCCTATCGAACTCTGATTCTGCAATTTCTGATTGCATCATTTGTCATATTTATTTTCACTTTTCTGCAGGGCATTTTACAAACCTATGCCTCTGAACGCGTTGCACGCGATTTACGCACCAAACTTGCCGATAAAATTTCGCGTCAGAGTTATGCTTTTATTCAAAGTTCAAATCCATCAAAACTGCTCACCAACCTTACTTCGGACATGGATTCGGTAAAAATGTTCGTTTCAATGGCTATCGTTTCGCTGGCCTCGTCTGTCTTCATTATCATTGGTGCAAGTATACTTTTATTTTCAATAAACTGGCAACTGGCTTTATCAGTGCTCACCATAATTCCGATTATCAGTCTGGCATTTTTCTTTGTTTTCCGAAAAGTCAGGGTATTATTCAAAAAAAGCCGCGAAGTAATTGACTGGCTCAATAAAGTCATCAACGAAAGCATTATGGGAGCGGCACTTGTGCGCGTTCTGAATTCTCAAACCCTTGAATATAATAAGTTTTTGGATGCTAACACACAAGCAAAGAACCTCGGAATTTCTATTCTAAAACTTTTTGCTACCTTAATGCCGATTGTTGTGTTTGTAAGCAATTTAGCAACACTTATCATTCTGGCTCTCGGTGGACATTATGTAATAACTGATGTCATGACGCTTGGCGATTTTGCGGCTTTCAATTCATATCTTGTTCTTCTAATTTTCCCCATTATTGTTATCGGTTTTATAAGCAATTTCATGGTACAGGCATCGGTTTCGTATGGCAGAATCTATGCCGTGTTAAATGCTTCCGAAACGCGTGATACCGGTACTGTCAACACACCGTTAAAAGGACATATTGAAATGCAAAATATTACTGTAAATTATGGCGATAAACCTGCTTTAAAAAATGTTTCACTAACCATTGAACCCGGAACTAAAACTGCTATAATAGGACCTACAGCAGCCGGAAAAACTCAATTGTTATATTTACTCACCGGTTTGCTGCATTCTGCCAATGGTAAAGTTCTTTTCGATGGAATTAATATTGACGATTATAACAAGGAAACGTTTCAGCATCAAATCGGTTTTGTATTTCAGGATAGCGTGATTTTTAATATCAGCTTGCGTGAGAACATTGCTTTTAATGATAAAGTTACGGAAGAATTAATGACAAAAGCCATTGAAACAGCAGAGTTGTATGATTTCATAGACACATTACCCGAAGGACTCGAAACTGAAGTCAGCGAACGCGGAACAAGCCTTTCGGGAGGTCAAAAACAACGCATCATGCTGGCGCGGGCATTGGCACTGAACCCTAAAATTCTGCTGCTCGATGATTTTACGGCACGTGTTGACAGTCAGACCGAACAAAAAATCTTAGAAAATTTAGCTCGAAATTATCCCGGAATTACCTTGCTTTCGGTAACACAAAAAATTGCTTCGGTTCAAAATTACGGACAAATTATTCTGTTGGAAGAAGGTGAAGTACTGGCAAGTGGTACGCATGAAAAGCTAATGGAATCTTCGCCGGAATATGTTCAGATTTTTAATTCACAACGCAGTACAAATCACTATGAAATATAATCTAAACCCAAAAAAAGGCAGTCCATTTCAACTTGTTGAGAAAGTCAGTACCGGAACAACTCTCAAACGTTTAATGACTTTAATGGGTCAGGAAAGAAAGAATTTGTACATTGCTTTGATTTTTATTTTTATCAATTCGGGTTTAAATCTGATTGCACCGTATTTAATGGGACATGCAGTCGATAATTTTGTTGTTACCAAACATTACGAGGGTGTTATCAAATATTCTATTATTCTTTTTGGTGTTTTTTCATTGGCATTGGTAAGCGGCTATACGCAAGCTCAATTAATGGGACGCGTGGGGCAACGGATGTTATTTAATTTACGTAATACGGTTTTCAACAAATTACAGGAATTGCCCATCGATTTTTTTACTCAAAATAAAGCAGGCGATTTGATTTCGCGTGTAAATAACGATACAGACAAAATAAACCAGTTTTTCTCGCAATCGCTGGTGCAGTTTATGAGCAGCATTTTTACCATGATAGGTGCCGGAATATTTCTATTTTCCATAAAACCGGTATTGGCTTTAGCCGCCCTTGCTCCTGCCCTGTTTTTGTGGTTTTTTACACGAAGCGTTTCGCCCTGGGTAAAAAATACGAATTCAATAAACATGAAAAGCACCGGCATGTTAAGTGCTGAAATTCAGGAAAGTTTGAATAATTTCAAAGTTATTATTGCTTTTAATCGTCGGGATTATTTTCGGAAACGATTTGATGAAGTAAATGTTGAGAATTATCAAAACGCCGTAAAAGCTGGAATTGCAAACAACGTTTTTACGCCTGTTTACAGTTTTTCTTCCAACATCGGACAATTGGTGGTTCTGGCATTTGGAATTTATCTGATTGCGACCGGACAGTTTTCGGTGGGATTATTAATTAGTTTTCTGGCGTATATAGCTAATTTTTATAATCCACTTCGTCAGATTGCAGCTCTTTGGGCCAACTTTCAGGTTGCATTGGCCGGTTGGGATCGTATTTCACAAATTCTGGTCATGAAAAACAATCTGACTGTTATTAAAAACACCTTTAAAGATGAAACCGACAGTCTGGTTTCGTTCCGAAATGTTTCCTTTTCGTATGTTGCCGGAAATGAAATTCTGAAGGATGTAAGTTTTGATCTGGAACGTGGAAAAACATATGCATTTGTTGGCCCTACCGGCGGTGGAAAAACCACAACGGCTTCACTCATGGCGCGATTGTATGATCCTACATCCGGAAAAATACTATTAAATGGTGTCGATATTCGTTCGTTGGATGCCAGCACACGCACAGCTAAAATCGGGTTTATTCTACAGGAACCATTCCTGTTTAGCGGTACCATTCGCGATAATATTCTTTATGGAAATGCCTGTTTTATAGAACTTTCCGATGAAGAACTGATTAATGAAATGAAAGAAGTAGGTTTAGATGGTTTGCTCGAACGTTTCGATGGTGGCTTAAATGCTAGAATTAATGCATCAGGCGATGGAATAAGTCTGGGCCAAAAACAGCTCATTGCCTTTATTCGTGCAGTTCTGCGCCGTCCCGATTTGTTGATTCTTGATGAAACAACTGCTAATATTGATACAGTTACAGAACAGTTGCTCGATGATATTCTGAGAAAACTGCCCAAGAAAGCAACCAAAATTATTATTGCTCATCGCCTGAATACCATCGAAAGTGCTAATGAGATTTATTTCATTAATTCAGGAGCAGTAACCAAAGCCGGATCTTTTGAAAATGCCGTAAATTTATTAATGAAAGGAAAGAGAGAAAGCTAAGTTGATAATCATTGATAACTGTTAACTGTTAACTGTTAACTGCTAACTGGAATCAGCTTTGTCTGGCTATTTCACCATGATGAACCAAATCCAGTCCAACCGTTTGTTCATGCTCTGAAACACGAACCGGAATAAACTTATTGATTGCTTTGAATAACAAAACTGTAAAAATAAATGCATAACTAATTGCAAACAAGATTGCTACTGATTCTTTCAGAAGCAACATACCTCCGCCTCCGTAGAAAAGTCCATTTGGAACTGCAGAATTAATTGCATTATTTGCAAATAAACCCAAACAAATTGTTCCAATCACACCGCCCATACCATGAACTCCCCAAACATCCAGAGCATCATCCCAACCTTTATGTTCTTTAAATTTTACTGCCAGAAAACATCCAACTGCGGCTATAACACCGATTATGGCAGATGCATAAATACTTACGTAACCTGCTGCCGGTGTAATTGTTGCCAAACCAGCCACAGCGCCCGTCATTAAACCAATAAAAGTCGGTTTTTTCTTGCCTGTATTCCATTCAATAATCAACCAGGTCACAGCTGCAAATGAAGCTGCTGTATCGGTATTTAAAAATGCTGAAATCGTAACTGAGTTTACAGCAAGTTCACTTCCTGCATTAAAACCATACCAGCCAAACCAAAGTAAAGCAGTTCCAATGGCAACTAAAGGAATATTATTCGGATCTGTTTTTTCCTGACGTCGCCCTACAAAATAAACCGAAGCCAGTGCAGCAAAACCTGCTGTTGCGTGAACTGTAATTCCACCGGCAAAATCGAAAACTCCCCAGTTGGCAAGTAATCCACCACCCCAAACCATGTGTACGAAAGGATAATACACAAATATCTGCCACAAAATCAGGAATACAATATAAGATTTGAAAGAAACCCTGTTGATAAATGCTCCGGTGATAAGTGCCGGAGTAATAATGGCAAACATCATTTGGTAAGCAATAAAAATGTATTCCGGAAAACGCTTGTCGGGCGAATAAAGCGTTGATGGCGTAATGCCGTGGTAAAATGCTTTGTCAAAATTTCCAATAATTCCAAAAAAATCTGTTCCGGCATGCATATTGCCGCTGAAACAGACCGAATAACCAAAAGCAAACCAAAGTACAGTTCCAATTCCCATGGATACAAAACTCTGCATCATAATGCTTAAAATATTCTTTTTACTTCCCAATCCTCCATAAAAAAAAGCTAATCCGGGCGTCATAAGCATGACAAGGCTCGTGGCCAGGATCATAAACGTGGTCAATCCTACATCTAACATAATGAAAATCTGTGTTTTTTAGTTTGGCACAAAAGTACACATATTTATTGTATTTGTGTATATATAATGCATTTTTTAATATATAATTGACATTATATTCTTTTTTAATGCATATTTATATCATTTTGACATATTTCCATCTTATACAATAATTCATTAATCGACTTAGATTTGATATTCATAAATTCTCAAGAAAAGAAATTCAACCATTAGTTTAAAAATTGAAAAATGATTGATTATATTTGCAATGTTTTATGCACAAAAATTTATAAAAAAATAAGTTAATCCTTTAAATAAATGGATTATGAAAACACATAATTTGTATATTTTAATTTTTCTTATATTAGCCACCAGTTGCAAACAAGGATTGGATGTAAAGTTCAGAACTATTTTCAAAAAATCAACTGTAAATCAGGCTGTTTCAGAGAATAAATTCCTGAATAAGAAAGAATCGAATGGTAGTTTTAGTCATTTTGGCGATTTTATCGGAACTATAACTCCCACCAAAGTATCAGTTGTTTTCAATGCACTCAAGTTTCTTGATTCCGACACCGATGATTGGCCCGGGACCACTATTGAACTAATAGATAATCATTTATCCCATGATGACACCTTAAGATATGCTGATTTTACCAATGGTAATAGTATTGAATTAAAACCAACTATGTACGGAAACACCACCAATGAAGGTTGGTTTGTAAATAAAGATGTTGTACTAAAATACTTAATAATTTCACCCCGATTGTTTGTTTTTGATTTTAATCTGCCAGAGCAATATAATTCTGTTCAGATTATTAATGATCATTCAGGTATTGACAATTATCCTCCATCTGAAGGGTTTGGATTTCCACCCGGATTTAATGATTTTACTGTAAGAAATGGAAATAAACTAACCTGTATTTCCCAGTTTTTCCTTCAACATGAATATTTAGGTGCCAGCAATTCTCCCGCAGAATTTATATTTGGTGGTACCGATTCATGTTATATTGTAAAACACGATAATATACCGGATTGGGAAAAATGTGGTATGATACAAAAAATGAATTCCCGTTGTGTAGCAAGAAGCGGTAATTATATTTCACCGATACTAACAGAACCATTGCCGGGTATCACCAAGACAATAACTACAACAATTAGTTTCAATTCGAATGATATTATTGAAGTTTATGCCGGAAGAGACAATGTGCCCTACACCTACGATGACATCTTCGCTTTCCCACCAAAATTCTGGGATAGGTTTAAAGTTGAAATTACGCAAAACTAAGTTATCAATAAATAATGTAGATTTGTATTTGTCAATCAAAGATTTATTCCTATCTTTGTACCCGCTTTAATAAAAAAACAAAGTATTCATTCATTAAAAGCTAACAAACAGTATGTTAAACCATTATGAAACCGTTTTCATTCTAACTC
>JBBQMQ010000190.1:0-7991 GCA_038329115.1 Bacteroidales bacterium | reverse complement strand
GGAGATGCTTTACAAGGAGGAAAGGTGAATCTAACAAAAGCAAAACATGGATGTATAGCAGGAGAGGGTTTTACGTTTCAGGCTTGGCTACAGCCGCTCGTACGTAATTCTGTTGCTTCAACTATTTTTGAAGTTGAGAAAGAGTATTCAATACGAATGAATAACAACAATATACTTGTATTAATGGGCAGTACGCTTCAACAAGTTCGTTCGTATGCTTTGGATGCTACAATTGCCGAAAATTCATTTTTTCATTTGGGAGTAGCCTATAGTAATAATAAAAAATTAAAGATTTTTATCAACGGTGTTGCAAAAGACTCAATTACCTTAACAAATACATATACCTGTGCATTTACCGAGACAACTAAGAGTTATATTGCGAATAATACTACAGATGTTGTGGCGAGTAGATTACCTTTTAATGGTAGAATAGATGATGCCCGCTTGTGGAATAAAGGTATATCAAATGTGGAGGCTGCAAAAAATTACAACCGCTACCTGGGTGGAAGTGAAATCGGTCTTATTGGCTATTGGCCCATGGACGAAGGTCTTGGAACTTATGCCTTCGATTGTTCGAAAACTGATAAAGTTTTTAATGAAAGTCATATTACCGAAATTAAAAAGGCAAAGTCAGACTCAATCGTTCCAACAAAAGAACAACTTTCGATAAAAGGTATAACAGATGCCAATGGTAATTATATCATACGCGGAATACCTTTTACTGGCGATGGTTCCACTTATTCAATAACTCCGGTTATGGGTACACATAAATTTGAACCCAAGCAACAGCTTCGATATGTTTCGCCATCGAGTTTGGTGCATAACTCTACAGATTTTATTGACAAATCATCTTTCCCTGTAACTGTAAAAGTATTGTATGAAAACACATCATATCCTGTTGAAGGAGTTTCGTTTTCAGTCGACAACAATCCTGTTTCAAAAGAAAACAAACTTGTAGTTACCGATTTAAATGGAGAGGCAACAATTGATGTTCCAATTGGTGAGCATTATATTAATGCAACATTGGCCGGACATGAATTTGCAAATAACGGCAGATTCCCTGCTATTGATAAATTTACTTTTAAAGAAAGTGGAAGAATTGATTTTACGGATAAAACCCTTGTTAGCATTACTGGACGTGTGGCTGGTGGGCTTTTAGAGGATGCAAAACCTGTTGGGCTTTATAAAGGACGTGCAAATATTGGTTCGGCAACTATTAAATTGGTACCTGCTAATAACGCTAATTTTTCACTGAACAAAGTTGGAACGGAAGACAGAACCTTAGCCGAAAACATAATACCTATTAATTGTAACTCAACTGTAATAACTACTGAAGGAAACACTCATGTGGAGATTAAGACAGATGCAACTAACGGTGAGTATTTTGTTAAATTGCCCCCTATAAAAGAGTGGAAAGTAGTAAGTGTAACGATAAATAATAGTAAAACCAGTACAACTACCTTATCTGACTATACTAATCAAACAATTAAAGTAAGCCCCTTGGTTACAGCTTTCGATACTGCCTTGGTTAATGGTAAGCCGGATACGTTAAAATACAATGTAAAACAAAACTTTATTTACAGAGTAAAACCGACTATCAAAATATCTGATCTTAATCCTAACAACGATCCAGGTGCTTTTGGGGATAAAACTTACGTGATTAAAAATGCTAATCCGTTAAATAACGAGCCTGTTTATTTATATAAATCAGGAGACAATACTATTAACTATACATTTGGTAAAGAAAACACATATCCCAACGGAAAGCCTGTTTTTACAATGGGTAAAACATACGATTTCAAAATTATGGCTTACGAAGAGTATGTAAACTACGATGGCACCGATCCAGCACCTACCAAAGTTCCATTAGCAGGAGCAGCCGTAACTGTTGACAACGAAATGGGAAAATTATTCCGTCCACAAGCAAGCACTGCCTCCAATGTTGAGATACCAAAACACGAGATGCTTTTAAACAAGGATGGTTATGTTAATTATAGATTTCTTGTAGGTTTTCCTCGATTATCTTCTATCGAACAAGGAATGGCTATGAACGTGAAAATAAACTACAATAATGTAGATTATCAATGGGATGAAAAGTTTAGAGGTATAGTGTTGGGTTATGAGCCTGTAGCTGGTGCAAACTTTAAAACACGTGGACCTGGTCCATTAATACCTTTAGTGGTTTTGCGCGACCCTCCTGGCTCAAACAGTTATGCTTATATGGAGAAAGGTACTGAAATAAATTACTCAATGACACATAAGCACACAATTGAAGGTAGTTTTTCTGTCGAAAATAAATTAAAATTTGGTACTGTGCTCGAAACTTCTATTGGTTTAGGATTCATGGTTACAACTACATTTAAAGCAGACGATGACCTAACAATTGGACTTTCAGGCGAGTATTCGAGTTTCACCGGTGATGTAAATGAAAACAAATTGACCTTAAAAGAGAGAATACAAACATCAGCCTCACCTGATTTTGTAGGTTCAATGGCCGATGTATATATCGGAACATCCACCAATGTATTTACAACAGATTGTAATTTTGTTGAAGTGAAAAAGGAAAATGGTGTTTTGGCAATTGGGAACAGAATTCAGGAAACCAGCGATCTGCAAAGTGATACGGAATTTAGACTATCACAGTATGAGATTATAACTGCCCAAATTCCAGCTTGGAAAAAAACGATTGAAAATTTGTTTGCTAACAAAAATCCTGAATTAAATTTATATAATCTCGGAGAAAGTTATACTGTTGATAATATTAAAAATTCAGTTGAAAAAAATCAAGATGCTAAAGGTATGTACACTGTTCAGCTAGGAAATAAAGGGTTAGGAGATCAGGTTGACTCTGCTTTATTTCAAATTAAAAACTGGCAGAATTTGATTAAGCGAAATGAAATGGCAAAATTTAATGCCAAGACTTCGAAGATCTTCGAAAAATCAAACATATCGTTTGATGCAGGAACATACATTGATCGTTCGTACACATTTAGTACAAAAACTGGTACAACAAATGGAAGTACAAGTAAAACTCAGGAATCGATATCCAATCAGTTAGGATTAGAAATTAATGGGTTTGGGATGGAAATAACAACCGAACAAAAATTTGGAGGTGGACGCGAAAATGAATCCACTAGCACTACAGATAATTCAACAAGTTTTGGATATGTGCTGTCTGACCCTGATACTGATAATCGTTTTTCGGTAAATGTGTATAAAAACAAATTTTTATCGTCGGAGCTTAAAGATATGGAAAGTGAAGATTTAGATGCAGAAGAAGCCGATGCAACTGTAGGTAGCTATATTTTTGAACTTTCTGCTGGTCAAACTTCTTGTCCTTACGAAGGTGCCGATTCTACTTTATTTTACAAAGGTCACACCACCCAAAAGATATTTTTTACAGATGTATTCAAAAGTTATACTGATGGTGCTAATTTGCCATTAAAACAACTTTCTGTTGGCTCCCAGAAGCTCGATGTCCCTAAATTGTATATTTCGCCAGAAATTGGGAGGTTAAATGTACCAAATGGCAAGGATGCAATTTTCACTTTGCAGCTTGAAAACTTGTCAACAGGGTATAGTCCGCGTCCGTATGTACTGTCGGTCGACGAAAGCACCAACACAAATGGAGCAATTATTTCGGTTGATGGAATGCCTCTTACTCAACCAAGAACCTTTTATATAACAAAAGATATACCTTTAACAAAAACATTAACAGTTAGGCAGTCAAAAACAGATGTTCTAGATTATGAGAATCTGAAATTAAATCTCTCATCTGCATGTGGTGACATCTCAGATACAAAAAAAATTATTGTAAAATATGTGCCATCTTGTAGCGATTTGGATTTGGAAATTGAATCATTAACATTAAACAATTCAACCGGATTTAAAAATAAGCTGAAACTGAGTAACTTCAATCAGGATTATTCCAACTTTAAAGGGATTAGAATTGAGTATAAACTTGAAGGTGAAAGAGATTGGAATAGACTGATACTTGCAAAGGATCACGTTGATGCAAAAGCGTACTTTACAACTAAGGGGATAACACCTGATGCAACTATTACAAAGGATGTAAGTGCTTATGATTATTTTTTAAATCTTGAAGGTAAAGATGATGGAAGATATCAGGTAAGAGCAATGACTATCTGCACAGGTACTGACGGAAGTGAAATAAACAATATTACTCCTGAGTATATTTTGGTGAAAGATATGGTTCGCCCCACAACATTAGGAACACCTTCACCTTCGAATGGCATTCTGACTCCCGAAGAAGAGATTGCAGTTACTTTTAATGAAGCTTTGCAAACAAGTAGAATGGTAAAATCCGATTTTGAAGTGAAGGGAGTAGTTAATGGAACTAAATTTGATCATTCAGAAGGCCTTGATTTAAAGGAAAATGTTTCTGCATACACCGAAATGCCTATTAGTTTGCAAAAAAGTTCATTTGCTATTGAAGCATGGGTGAAAACAACTGACGGGGGACAATTAGGTACTATTTTCTCAATTGGCGAAGGTGCGAATAAATTGAGTCTTAAAATGAGTCACACAAAAGTGGCAGTGTTTGTAAACGATGTAATTGAAGGAGCAGAAGGAGCTATTCCCGAATCTAATGATTGGAAATATATATCGTTGAATTATGATGTTTATAGCAAAAAAATTGAAGTTTTTGTTATTGGCGCTCAAACTACTAAATATGTACATGGAAATATTGAAATCAACCCTGATGGCCGTTTAACTGTAGGAGCCGGATTTGTTGGTAAAGTTCATCAACTTGCGGTTTGGAATGTAAATCGCTCCGAAGTGGATTTAAGCGATATGAATTACATAAAAACAGGTTCTGAAAATAATTTAGTGGGCTATTGGCCAATGAATGAAGCCTATGGCAAAATGGCTGCCGATAAGGTTCGCAGTCGAAATTTGATTGTGAATTGTCCGTGGTTTATCGACCCGAGTAGTAAATCTGGAGATTTCAATGGGTCATCATCTAATGTTGTAATAAACACACCATTAATTCCAATAGAATCGGTCGATAATTTTAGTTTAGAGTTTTGGTTTCTTGGAGATGCACAGAGCAATGCTACCATTTTCTCCTGTGGAAAAGGGATAGATGACACAGATCTCAAGAATAAACTGTCAATTGGCTTTAATGAAAACGGAGCTCTCAGCATGTCAGCTAAAGGCACCAGCTATGTGTTAGCAGGAAAAACGGTGTTAGATAAAAACTGGCATCACTTTGCAATGACTGTTTCGCGTAATGCCAATGCCAATGTGTATATTGATGGTAAACTACAAATTCAAATACCAGCATCGAAAATAAGTGGATTAGCAAGTGACAAAATGACAATTGGTTCACGAAGTTATTATTCTAATTATGTTTTGATGCAGGATCAGTATTTTAAAGGTCAAATAGATGAATTCCGTATTTGGAATACAGCTTTGAGTTCCGAAAATATCCAATTAGATATGCGCTCGGCTCTCGAAAGTACTTGTTCAGGTCTTATTGCTTACTATCCTTTTGATGAGCTACTTGCTGATACTCTCGTAGATGGTTCATCAACAAAAGCAATAGCGGCTAAGGCAAATAATTTGAGTTTAAGCGGAAGTAATCCAGGTATTAAAATGGTGCGAAAAAAGGTGGATCTAAATTTTAGCTACACTGCAAGCGATAATAAAATTATATTTACCATTAATGAGCCACTCAATAAAATTGAAAATTGCATTTTAGAATTCTCAATTAACAAAGTATTTGACCTAAATGGAAATGTTTTGATATCGCCCGTGAAGTGGACTGCTTTTGTGAATAACAATCGTTTAAATTGGGAATCAGATCAAATGTCGATAACCAAAGAAGTGCTTGCTCCTGCATCGTTTAAATCTACAATTATCAACAATTCAGGCAAATATGAGAATTATGTAATTGATGGCCTGCCAAGTTGGTTAACTGCAAATAAAACATCGGGCAGATTGAACCCACTCGAAAAAACTGAACTGACTTTTACTGTTGATAATTCAGTAAATGTTGGCTCGTACGAAAGTCGCATTACGCTCACTGGCAACAATGGCATTCAGGAAATGTTACCACTTTCACTCAAAGTTACTGGCCCTCGTCCCGATTGGACAGTGAATCCTTACGATTTTGAATCGTCGATGAACATTATTGGACAATTGAAGATTGAAGGTGTTTATCAGGAAGATACCGAAGATATTTTGGCCGCTTTTATTGGAACAAAATGTGTGGGTATTGTTAGTCCTCAGTTTAGCAAAACGCTTAATAGCTACGTGTTATACATGGATGTTTACGGAAACACAGAAGATGCTGCAAAAGCACTTACATTTAGTTTGTGGGATGCTGGTACAGGTCGTATTTATCCGGGCGTTGATGTTGCGGGAGGTGCTTTAATATTCTCTTCGGGTTCAATTAGCGGAACGGTTGCTTCTCCAAAAATATTTAATGCAACCGATAAAGTGGAGCAGCAGTTAACAATCAAAAAAGGCTGGAACTGGATTTCGACCAATGTAGTAAACGCTACTTCGCCTTTGATTGATCAGATTAAGTTTGGCATGGAAGCCGATGGAATAAGCATGAAATCGAAAACTTCGTTTACAAATTATTCTGCAGTAAGTTCAAGTTGGTCAGGTGCTCTAACGTCTATCAACCAACGTTCCATGTATTTGCTTCGCTCGGGTCAACCAAAAACAGTAAAAGTGATTGGCTCTACTGCCAAGTCGGTTGACTATCCGATAACAATTGGTACAGGTTGGAACTGGATTGGGTATGTGCCTCAGTTTGTAGCACCTGTTCAGGAAGCTTTGAGTTCAATAAATGCTGTTAATGGAGATCAGATAAAAGGTCAGATTGGTTTTGCAACCTACTGGGGCGGTAGTTGGAATGGTAGCTTGCAATACCTTGTTCCCGGACAAGGTTATATGTTGAATACGGGAACTTCAAGAACGTTGACTTATCCATCGCAATACATTTCAAAATCGAATGTGAAGCGAAGAGTAACTAAAGATCAGCTTATGCATTGGACTTACAACGAAAATGAGTTCCCTCAGAATATGACAGTTACAGCAATTGTGAAAATTGACGATGCGGAAATGACAAATGAGAGCTTGCAGGTTGCAGCATTTATCGACAATAGATGCCGCGGTACAATTAATCTTATGTTGGACCCAAGTACAAACAGATATTATGCTTACATGACTATTCTGGGAGATGGTGTAGTTGATGTGAATAAAAAAATCACGTTCAAATGCTACAATCCTACAACCGACAAGGAATTGGTTGCTGCTGATAATACACTTGGATATATTTCGGATAGTAATCATGGTGAATCAACTATTCCGTATGTAATTGCTTTTAGCACACTATCTACCGACCAGATGGAGTTGAGCAATAAGAATAGAGTAATCTATCCGAATCCGGTAGTGAATACGCTGAACTTCAATTACGACCCAAAAGAAATCGAAAAAATTGAGATTGTAGATTGTACCGGACGTACACAAGTACTTACAACCACTATCAACAAAAACTCGATTGAAGTTGGGAATCTTACACCGGGTATTTATACGCTACGTGTAACAAGCAATGCTAAAATTGATACCCATAGGTTTATCAAAAAGTAAATTTTAATTACTATTAATCAAATTACACCCCATAGGTTTTTTAACGAACTTATGGGGTTTTTTTTATTGTAGGCAACATACTTATTATAAAGTCTTAACACAAAAGAGTCAGTTAATTTAATCTCTCATATTTGCTTTTCTCCAATCCGAAAGCTAACCTGATTAAATATTTCATTCATTTGTTTAAAAAATAATGAAAAGTTAAGTTATTGTTAATATAAATTTTTGTATGTTTGCACATCCTTAAAACTCTGAAGGAATGAAAGCTGAAAAAATCGTCCACCGCAATGAAATACGCATACGGGTTGACTTCCCGTATAACCGCGAAGCAACTTTACTGTTGCGCAGAATTCCTGATGCACGTT
>JBBQMQ010000189.1:0-7998 GCA_038329115.1 Bacteroidales bacterium | reverse complement strand
ACACACTGAATTTGATTTTCAATTAGTTACGAACTAAAAATATATTCAAAACATACAACTATCATGTTTATACGCCCGTTTAATAGTGTTTTTAACTGTATTTTTAACTATTAAGGGTCAAAAGCTGCAAGATGGGTTAATAACTAAATGAGATTTTTTACCTTCACCTTCATCAATTTTCTTCGGGTTTTCTCGTTCTTCAACAGTTTTTTTATCAATTAAATTTGCTCTGTAACTATGAGTTGCACTTTTAAAAACGATTTTATGAATATCATTTGCATTATCAAATTCACATGATTCTATCAAACAGAACTTATCATCTGTTAAATCAATCTTTCTTTTTACTCTTGAAAGGGAAATGGCGTAATCTAAAACTTTATATAATTCATCAGGGATGTTTGTTCCCTGATTATTAGTTTTAAATGAAAGAAAAAAGAATCCTATTTTTCTAGGCGTTTTTTTCATGTGAATGATTTTAATAGTTAATTTAATGTATTTATTGAAGTTTCGTGCCGAAGAATTTAGCAGCTTTTTCCATTTCTATTTTAATATGATTACTGTCAAAGCCATTCTCATATAAATAACCTAATACAATTTCGGTAATTTCTTTAATACTAATTTTACTTTTATCTGCTAGTTTACGAAGTTCTTTCGCTCTTTCTTCATCAGCTGGATGACCTTCAAATTTACCGTCAGCACAACCAAAACAGCCTCCTATTCGAGTTCTTATATCTGATAATATATCATGTCTGCTGATTTTTTCTTGATCTGTCATAAGTCTTTTTATTATTTTTCGTTTATTGTTTTTAAAATAAATCCGGTTGTCCATCAATAAATCCCTGAGCACAGCTAACGGCGTCATCTGCAGTCCGAACTCTTGTACATACTTGTTGCCATAATCCATTCTTGTCAATCCATGAAGATTGTTCATCCATATCCCATTTTATTCGATATGTTATACCTGATGTTTTTGAGGTAACTTGTCCTACAATTTTTTCCATGATTTTATTTGTCTTATTTCTTTTATTCTGTGTGTTTATTCTCTTAATTGTTTATCCGTAAGTTTTTTTATTAGATATTGGGCACTCTAATAACCTCATATTAGACACACTGATAGCCTCGTATTAGACCCACAGACAGCCTCGCATTAGACCCACTGATACGTTTTGTAATTAATGCAGAGATTCTGTTCAGAGAATCTCTGCATTAAAGCTTTTTCAATGAATTCGTTTACTGAACAGTCAGTATTTTTTCGAATAAAGATGTGCGTGGCTCTTTCAGTAACACACTATTTCCTGCAAATTGACTGACTACTTCCAATAAATAGGTTCCTGCAGCCAACACCGGAGTTACGATAATCAGTTCTGCCGGGTTATTATTTACAATTTCAGAAGCCTCCACTTTGGTACGTTCGCTGGTAGCCTGATTGATAAAGAAAACGCCTACAGCTGGATTATCTCCGGCAAGTTTGAGTTTAAAGCCCTTGATACGCAGGTTGCGGTTAGGGGTAATCACATCGTTTACCGAACCTGTTTTTACATCCACAACTTCGGCTATGCTAATGCTGCTGTCGCCGATTCCGGTAATTTCCACTGCAATGTTTCCGAGTTCTTTACGCAACAGGTCGCCCTGGTTGAATTGATACAAAATGGCGTGTTTGTCGGTGTTGAAAGTTTCGGCAGGGCTGTTGAATACGCCACGGATATTAGTGGTAGCCGTGAAATAACCCGTGTTTACAGAATAACCATCAGAGAGTTGATAGCCCATTTCTTTCAGGAAAAGATTTACGTTGTGTTCCATGGTTTCGGCACTGGTAGATGCCCCTCCACGGCTTACAGCCGTTTTACAGATTTCAGGAATGTTCAATGTTCGTTCAGAGATAACCCGGGCTGAAAAATCATTCGGGTCTTCGGTAAGTAAATTCGGATACAAATTTGCTTTGATTTTGTGCAAGATGTTAGCCATAATTTGAATAATTTTTGATGTTAATAACTATTGATTATTTCGGAGTAACGGTTTATCACCCCGTTTTAAGATATAAGCAAATTTATTATTTATCTATACTGCCATACGGTATTTCCAGTATCGTTCCGGTCTCAGTATAAAATTCCGCATTGGAGCGAAGCACAATAGAACCATTGTTTCTAATTGTTACAGTACTTCCCGCCATTGCCCGCACATTTGCATTCAGGATATGCCCGGAATCAATAACAAGGGATGCGCCGGACATAACAGTAATTGTTGTTGAATTACCCATAGTCAAATTGCTACTGTTACTTATTGTTAGTGTCCCAGATTTTACAATCAAATCTCCGCAAAAGTCATGATTTGATGACCACGTTTCATTTGAAGTAATTGACATCGGATTACATTTTTTCTGATATTCACTTGTGTTAAATTGGTTTGCATATTCAGAACCCCATTCTATATTGTCTGGATTTCCTTTGGTCTTCCAGATATAAATATTATTATTTGCTCCCAATATCAATTCATTTTTTCCATCATTATTAATATCTGATACACAAGGTATGTTCCATGCAGTAATATCAGTTTTTAAAGGGAATCCAATTGTCTTTGTAAGATGTGGATCACTTATAGATCCAAACTTATAACCATAAATATTAAAATTTTTTCCAGATGTTGATCCAAAAATTATCTCGTCATCTGATTCACCATCAACATCAGCCAAAATTGCAGATCCTACTGGAAGAAGATCTTTGATAGTTATAGATTTAATTTCTGATCCGTCATTTTTCCAGACTTTAACAATATCATTGCCAATGGCGACTACTTCAAGATTGCCATCGTGATTCAAATCTCCAACAGATAAATCCTGAGTGAGAGTGCCGCTTGGTATTGGAATTGTTTGAGTTCCCCAACCTGTTACCATTGTATTTGTATCTGTTCGGATAGCATAAATTTTACCTAAAGAAGAAGATATCGCAGAAGTCAATATCTCTTTTTTTCCATCATTGTCAATGTCACATACTATAATTGAACTTTTGAAAGAATAACCAGTACCTGAGACCCCATAATAAGCAGCTCTAGTTCCTTTATAAGGTGAGCCATCATAGTTCCAAATATAAATACTATCACCATAAGCTTTAATTATTTCCTTACAACCATTCGTATTACTATCAATATCTGCAACTGCAATAGCACCATAAATACCGATACATGGAATCGTTCTTACTAAGTTTCCATTGGCACTAAAAATGTCAATTGGTCCATTTTCATGACCTACGATAACTTCTAATGACCCATCAGAACTATTATCAATATTTGAAAGAATTGCCCCTCTATAAGCAGAATAAGGAGATTCTCTCCTCCATAATGAGTCCGGCTTAAACTCTTCACCTTCCGTTTTTGTCGCATAACAAAAAAGTCGATTTGTTGTACCGCCTCTCGTTGCAGCAACTATTTGTAATTGACCGTTTGCTAATAAATCACCTATAGCAGGTTTTCCACAGGCTTCCCTTTGTAATTCAGCAAAGCCCCCTTGTGTCGTAATATTTCCATCAATATTATAAAGCTCTTTTCCATTATAATCTAATCCTATAATATAACCATCTTTGGTTGCACTAAATATCTCTTTGTATCCGTCATTATTGACATCCACAGCAGTTATACCCCCTCTGATAGCTCCAAAGCTTAAAGGCCATTTATTACTTGCAAAAGACGTCCAAGCCCACAATAAATCCGACAATTCGCCTTCATTACCAGTTTTGGAAATGGCTGAGACTTTATATAGGTAACTCGTAAGTTTATTCAAGTTTATATCTTTAAAGTAGCCAAAACAAACCGAATTGGTATTTATTTTTTGATATCCCCCTATTTGATTTCCAGCGGAATCAGCATTGCAACGGTAAATATTGTAACCAGAAAAAGAATTAGAATAATCCCAATTTACAACTATTTCGGTTGAGTCTGCTGTAAAATTCAATCCAGTTACTTTAGCAGGTCTGTCAAGATTAAAATCATAATTCCAGACTTTCCCGAACTGGTTTTCGACCTTCAGCTTAAAATTAATTGTACCACCCGAATAAGAACTTGAAGCCACAAACTCAAATGGAACTGAATTTAGTTTTACTTCATTATGTCCAATAACCGGATATAAACGTGGTGCAGCTGAACAAGAACCTGATTTAACATATGTGCTATTGGCTGTTAAAGTTACTTTAATACCGGTTGCTTGAGCATTTCCGATATTTTTCAAATCAATGTTAAACCGAACCGTGTCATTGGCTTCAATGGTGAGGTTATTGTTTGAAGTATAAACTATTGATTTGTTTCCTTGCTTAATTTCGGTATTAAAAATATCGATATTAAATGTATCTTTCCATAATGTATTATTCACATCATGAATAGCTAAACAAAACCGTACAGGAATAGTGTCATTTGTTGATATTTGAGGAGCTAATGAATCAATTCTATAGCTGAAATGTCTTGTAGAAACAGTCCCTGAAGCAATAGAATCAAAACTTGCCTGATCGTTCAGAATATTTATATAGGCAGAATTGCAACTTAACATGGCAGTAACGCCGGTTGCCAAATCAATTCCGGTATTTTTAATGCCTACACTCAAATCAATGGTTTCTCCTGCATCGTTTTTCCCATCACCATTTCCAATCCCTGACCCTTGAATAATTCCATCTCCAAAATCGACTTCCGATATATAAAGGTTTGGATATAACGTGGAATCGGCATTAATTATCTTTTCAGAAGGTAAAAAATTATGTGCCGTAACTGTTACGTTAATCTCACCAGGAGTATCTACAGTGAAACTTACAGGGATTTTCATTGTGCTTCCAGTACCCGTTACTTTCTGAGTTATATAGACCTCTGTCCCTTTTTGAATACAGATCAATGCCTTTACGTTGATGGGCAAGTTCGACAGCGTTATCGTATCTGTTTGATTGCCCAACAAAATATTCGGTTGTGAAACCAATACATTTAAAGTTTGAGGAGTATTAGTCCATACCTGCATTTCGGGATCACCTAATAAGTGTAATCTTACATCGTTTCCAATTTGAGAAAGAACATATTGATAAACACTCCCAATATCATATCTCCCAATTCCTGAGTTGGTAGTTGTTTTATGTAAAGCCTTAAAAAAAGACTTACATTGAGGGGCATCATAGTAACTCCCCTGATCTGAATTACCAATAAAAGCAACTCCTCCTCCGTTTGGATTGTTTAAATATCTTTCGGCTATACAATCTTCACTAAAATCTGCCGGTTCACAACCGCTTGACATAAATATCTGATAATAATTGCCATTGGCTAATTGATCCATATCATCCTTTGTTAAAGCTTGATTTTTGTCAGTGCCTGAAGTTGACATACTCGAAGGGGAGCAATGATGCATAGCATATATAAAATGGAAATTCTCATTACTCCCAATCAAATTGGCTCCGGTATTTAGACAAGATATGAAATTACTTTTATTTAATTCCATATCCCCAGTAGCGCAACCTCTGCTGCTGTTTGGGGTAGTGTTTGAACAATCTTTATTGTCATAAATGTATTTACGAATTATATTATCAGGTAAAATACTGTTGTTATTGGTCTGAATATTTATGTGAGAATTAAAATAGGACAAATCCAAATATTCATCTAGAAAAAGATAATTGTTGAAATAATTCAAATTCGAAATATTTGTTGCTCTCTCGTAAGAAAGTATTTTATTCACAAAAATATTAGCCTCACTTATGTTCTCTACTGGTGCTCTGCTTAAGACTACTCCAATATCTGGAGTCATGACATCTCCAGATGCCAGATTCAAATAGACATTATCCCCATTATCGTTCCATGTTCCTTTGTAACTGGCAAAATATCTATCGGATGGCCGCAATATCGTTAAATCCCCTAACACCATTCGAGCAGGAACAATATTCGTATCACCCCCTAACAAAACATACAATCCTGCTCCCCATTTGGTATAGGCATCAATAATATATTTCCGTATTTTTTCCTGTAAATCAATGTCGGAATAACTGTCTGCAATTTCCTCAGTGGTTTTGATGATTGTAAAAACTCCTTTTTTCGTTTTCCAATCGGCTAATGTTTGAAAAGTTGATTTCAACGAATTACTGGTAATAATTATGTATTCCGGCACTATTTCATCAACAACCGACAAAGCTTGAACTTTTTGCATGCCACTGCTTTTTTGTACCGTCTTTCTCCCTTCGCGAATGGATAACGCAGTAGATCCAAAAACAGTTACATCTTCAGTGTTTTGTACTAACGATTTTACAAAGTCTTTACACTGTTCGGCACGATATACCGTCTGAGTAAGAGGTCTGATTTCATCTGCATTTCCACCCAACGTATATTGGATAGTATAATCCAAGACAGTGTAATAATTCAGTGTTCTGCTTTTGGGAATATATTCGAAAGGATATATAAGCAACGTAATAATATGGTAACCTTGCAGAAACCGATCGGACTCAATATCATACAATTTTGTTGGATAAGGTTGGTTCGATTCATAAACTATCCTGTCAGGAGCCGTAAATTTCACCTCCTTACTGTTATCGGTGTATTTTGGTTCTTGAGCCGGATATAGATAAAAACTCCCATCAAACTTCTGTTTGCTTTTTTTCTTGAAAGTAACCCCTGTTACAACAGCGTCAACGGGCAATACATATGACACTCTATAAACAGGTAGTTCGGGCTTTCCTACTTCTTTTGTTTTATAATCACTTTTCGGTGTAATGGACAAAATTAATGCTATTTCAGCGTCAATTATTCCAAGTGGACAAAATTGAGGCTCAAAATTGAATGTATATTTTGTCTATTCATTTTTAGTTTTTATTTTTGCCTATCGAATAAAACGGAAACAAGCTCTGCTGGGGAGCAACTTGTCAGGGATACTTCGATTGGCGACACAAAAAAGTCGATAATAAAGAGCTACCTTTAATTAGTTAGCTCTTTTACTTTTTATGAGCCACCTATGCCTTAAAAAACCCATTAATAAACTTCTTTTTACGTGTCAATGATAGTCCATTATGATTTCTTAATTTGTTTTTCAAATCAGAGAAGCTACCATCTAATGCATTTGTTGTGTTTGGAATATTAAGTTCTACAAATTGCTCAAAAACAAATAAGTATGACATATTTCGACAAAGGCTTAAGTATGCACTTCGCATCCTTTTATGTGTATAAAAGCTTTTTACATTGATCGAATTTACACTCCGGTCATTCAAATAGCTTCCCCATTTTAAGTGCCATTTAGCTAATCGTTGTTCGAATTCCTTTTTGTTGCTTTTCGTCAACGTCAAAGTGACTTTGCGCAGCTCAATAGCAGCTTGTTGCTTGGGTTTTCGGGTCAAATAGCGCAATACAATTTGAACCTGATGAAACTGGCACATTTGCGTTGGCACATCTTTGTAAAGTGTTAGAAGGCCTTTACGACCATCACATATAATACTCTGAATCTTTATGCCGCGTCTACCAATCTCCTCTAAACCTTTTATATACAAATAATTGGTTTCGTGTTTCACAAACTGTGTGTATAGAAAATCACCCGACAAACTATCTTTAAAAACCATGACACCAAAATCTCTACCAAAATAAGTAGTATCCATCAATACGTTTGCAATACCCATAAAGGTGTTCCTGGATTCTGGAACCACTTTATCTAAATGACGTTGAATAGTCTTTACACTACAGTTGAACCGCTCACTTAATTGGGCGTACGTTTGCTTACCTGTGCAATATAATTGCCATAGAAAATCTTTATCAATTCTGTTTTTTCCTGTAAATTGCCGACCGCAAACATAGCATTTGTAACGTTGAATGCTATTTACAAATCCATTTTTCTTGGTAATTTTACTACCACAATAAAAGCAAATTTTTATTCATATATTTTCAAATGCAGCAAAGATAGTGAGAATAATGGTTTCAGGAGTTTTCAGCATTAATTTTGTCCATTAACCCCACTTTTCCAATTCAGGTTATCAAACCCATTCATTTTGTCCGATTGAATTTCAGACT
>JBBQMQ010000188.1:0-8058 GCA_038329115.1 Bacteroidales bacterium | reverse complement strand
TCGTCAAATAATAGGAGGTAATAACATTGGAATCGTCACCTCCTGTATGGTCAAGTGAAACAAAGAATAATATTCAAAGTCAGTTTAAACAAGAGCTTGGTTTAGCTTAACAATTTAGATTTTTAAGGTTTTCCAAAAATTTCACCCATCACACAGCAAGAAATTTGTTGCATGGAGGGTGTGTTTTTTCTCAAACTTTTTCAATAAGGCTGCTCGTTCTCCCATGGCTCGGATTCTTCCTCGCCATAGCGTACAATGTCAATAATTTTTATAATTTCGGTGGCGGGGGGTGTGCCAGTACCAGCATAATATTCGGGCATTACAAAGTTGCCAAATTCGTTGCAGGCTGCTATACTGGTGTCGATAAATTGCGAAATGGAAACATTGAGCGATTGGAGTAAGCTAAAGCCAACATAATGTGGTTGGCAGTCGAACCACTCGATGCCTTCGCACTTGATGTCGGCTGCTACCCAGCTCATTTCTTTGCGAATAATGTCGTGCTGCCAGCTTGCAAAAAGTTGACCTTCGTGAGGCAATACCATATAGTAAATCCGAAGCATATTGTTGTTTTTGCCTACGCCTGTAAACACAAAACCGCACTCGTCGTCGCCACAAATATCGCCGTGTAAAAATAAAGTACATTCGCCATAAGCTAATTTTGCCCACTCTTCTAATTCAGTATCCGGATTTTCGGCATATTCCTTCAGGTATTTGTAGGCTTGTAAATCGCCCAAGTGAGCCAATATGCCGAGCGACTTTTTCTTATCACTAATCGGTGTTTCGGATGCCAGTAAAAGTTTCCCCAGTTCGTCAACCTGTTGTGTCGTAAATTTCTGATCCGCAAATTCGTGCGTGTTTTCTATATAATCAATGTGTTGGTTCATGTATTTTGTTTTTATTCTTTATTTTTTGCTCTTAATTGAATTAATTCTAAATCTAATTCTTCCAATGCCTTTAAATCATCAGCCTTTATTCGTTCAGTGTTGTATTTATCATATTCCATTTCGGCTAATTGCAAGGCCATTTCATGCGAAATTTTGCCAGTATGTTCTAATATTTCATTGTCGTTAATGGTCAGAATGTCGTTGAGCTTTTTTATCCAGTCGTTCATATACATTACTTTTTTCTGACGTGCCTGGTTTTCGGCAAAAGCTAAAAATTGCTCTACCAATAAGTTCAGCTGACTTAGCTCCTCGTGATTCAAATAGTTTTTAGCAATTCCTACATCCGATTTCCTGATTCTTTCACCTGCCCACGAAGTTAAACCCATGTTTGATTCAGAAGAGATTGCTCTTTTGGCAATTAATTCAGCAGCAGTATGTTGATGAATAGCCCAATGAAGCTTATTTTGTATGGTTGCAAAAAACGACTTTGCTTGACTTGCCTTTGCATCATAATCGATACTCAGACAAAAAATATCCTTTACTTTTTGATAAAATATACGTTCGGAGCTACGGATATCACGAATACGTTCCGATAGTTCATCAAAATAGCCTATTTGACCTGCCGCTTTCATGCGTTCATCGTCCAAAGCGAAGCCCTTAACAATATATTCGCGAAGGCGTTGTGTTGCCCAAATCCGAAAATGAGTAGCAACATGGCTTTGCACACGGTATCCAACTGATATAATCAAATCGAGATTATAAAAACTAATACTCCGCGTCACTTTCCGGTTTCCTTCTATTTGAACTTGTGCAATTTTTGCACAAGTTGACTCTTCAGACAATTCACCTGATTCGTATATGTTTTTTATATGTTTGACAATTGATGTTCTATCTGTCTGAAACAAAATTTCTAACTGATTTTGATTCAACCACACTGTTTCATCTTCCAAACGAACATCTATTTTGGTTTCACCAGTGGTTGTTTGGTACAGTATTATTTCACTTTTATTTTCCATGTCTATTCATTTTGGTTGCCAATCTATTTTCAATAAATTACTTCACAAAGTTACAAACAATTTTTTACGGAGCAATATCTATTGTTGGTGGTAGTTTCGCAAAGAGTGTGGCTCTCAATTTACACTTACAATTGGTCACAATCAGTAGATTTGATATTTCCATCCAAATCTGATTTCTTTCTAAAATCCTCAATTATTCGTTTGATAAAAGCATCTACATCCTCGTTTGGTAGGCGTTGTTCGTTGTTTATACTTTCGCCGAAACTTTTTATCAACATGCCGTTTCGTTCAAAGTTTTGATGCAAGATACCATAGAGTAAGTCATCGTGTGTGGCGTCTGCAACATTGCTTTGCTCATGCTGTTGAGTAGTTGAAATTGGGAATGTTGGCTCGTACACTTGGTAATTCCAACCATGAACAGTTGCGATTTCTTGAACCTCTTCAATTAGTTGAGGTAACTTTTGTTTGTCGGCTATTTTGCCCGAATAATGAATGGATATGCCCATGGTTTTAATTATGTTTGATTTCTTATTGTATATAAGCTTGAATTGCCTGAATATAAGTGGTTTCAAAAAAGGTTTCTTTTCACAAATATACATCACATATTCTAAAATAAAAAATTTATACCCCAAAAGACGTATGATATTATGTTGTAAATTACATTTATTCCTAAGGACTATATGTGTTTTGATACATATATTGTAAGCACTTTTGCTTAAATATCAATAAAATGTTGCATTTTTACGATGCGCTTAAAACGAATAAAAAATATAATGTCGATAATTAGTGTCCGGTAATTGAGGAGCAAAGGGCTATATTGTAATCAGTATGATAATTGATGTTGAATTAGATTTTCACCCATCACACAGCAAGAGTTTTTGTTGTGTGGTGGGTGTTGTTTTTGTTCTTTAAACCAAGTTTAAATTCGACAATGCATATAAAGGGATAACTGTAACTTTGGGGTAGTTTGAAAAGGGTTCAAGACTTATGCGATAGCCGAAATCGCAATTTTTTAGTTCAATAAAGCTATACATACTTTGCATGGAGTCTGACTTGCTTGCTTTTACTTCGACAGGGTAAATGTTGGGTTGCAGTGTTCTCTGACTTATTAATTAATCCAAAGCAAAAGGTGAAATAAACACATAAAATCCAAATCGAATGTATGGGGTTATTGCCAATAACCCAAATCTAAAAATTTATTGTTGATAATGAAATCTCTTTAGCATTGGAGTCGAGTCCGCCACTCGGGCCACGCGAAACAATGAATACTATTCAAAGTCCATTTAAACAGGATTTAAGTGTAGTTTAATAACATGGTTTTTTAAGGTTTACTGTAAATAATTTCACCCATCATGCAGCAAGAGAATTTTGTTGTGTGGTGGGTGTGTTTTTTTATAGTGATGGTATTGCTTTCAGTGAGTATTATAAATGGCAAAACAGTATTAAGTGAGCAAAATTTCAGATAATAAATTTGCTGATTGAAAATTTTATATAACTTTGTGCGCTTAATTGATTTGAATAATGTGATTTTTATATGTTATTTCGTTTGCAATATGTGAGTAATTGATACAAATTAATTCGATAAATGTGATATGGAAAGATTGCTAATGCCAAAGTTAGAGGAGTGGGCGAAGAAAAATGATCGTAAACCATTGATTATTATGGGAGCTCGTCAGGTTGGCAAAACATGGCTGATGCACGAATTTGGTCGAAATAACTTTAGGGATGTTTTTTATTTGAATTTCGAAAACACACCGGGAATGGAGGATTTGTTTTCGGGCGAAATTCGACCACAACGGATTATTGATTACCTGTCGGCTTTGCATGGAAAACGAATTGTTGCTAACGAGACATTGCTCATTTTTGACGAAATTCAAGAGGTTCCTCGAGCACTTACTAGTTTAAAGTATTTCGCAGAAGAAGCGCCAGAGTATGCAATTTGTTGCGCTGGTTCTTTGCTCGGTATTGCATTGCATAAAAATACGTCATTTCCGGTTGGGAAAGTAGAATTTTTAACGCTCGAACCCTTATCTTTCGAAGAGTTTTTGCTTGCAAATGACGAAAAACCATTGCTCAGTCAAATAAATACACATGATGTAGAACCTTTACCAATTTTATTCACTGAAAAATTAATTGATTACTTAAAACAGTATTTTATAATCGGTGGAATGCCTGCTGCTGTCAAAAAATGGATAGAGTCTAGAGATTTTAACGCTGTTGAAAATGTTCAGTCTGCCATATTAATGAGTTACGAACAGGATTTTTCGAAGCATGCACCGCAGCATTTAGTTCCTAAAATCAGGCATATTTGGAACAGTATTCCAGGCCAATTAGCAAGGGAGAACAAAAAGTTTCTTTATGGCTTAGCGAAAGAAGGCGCGCGGGCACGCGAATATGAAGATGCATTGATGTGGCTAAAAGACAGTGGCTTAATACGGCAACTGTATAGAACCACACAAGCTATTTTCCCACTCAAAGCATATATTGACCTGAAATCATTCAAGATTTTTCATTTAGACATTGGTTTACTTCGTGTCATGAGTGGTTTGTCGCCCGAAATAATAATAGAGAAAGAAGCGGTATTTAAAGAATTTAAAGGGGCAATTACCGAACAATATGTTTTGCAGCAATTATCAGCTAATGCCAAGATTAAAGATTGTTATTATTGGACAACTGAAGCTACTGCCGAAATTGATTTCCTGATTAGCTACAAAAATAGAATTATTCCCATAGAAGTAAAGGCCGGTGAAAATCTACATGCAAAGAGTTTACGGGTTTACAGGGAGAAATATAGCCCAACTATCTCAATTCGATCGTCGCTAAAAAATATGCAATACATTGATGGACTGTTGAATATCCCTCTTTTTGTTCTTTTTAATATTAGTAATACTATCTCGAAAATTTTAATATAAAAAATATATCTCCCCAAAAATCGAATGGATTCCGCTCGATAACGCAATATCTTTAGCTCTCGAATCGAACCCGCCAGCAGGGCCTGACCTAACAATGAATACCATTCAAAGTTCGATTAAACAGGATTTAAGTGTAGTTTAAGAACATAGTTTTTTTTAAGGTTTTCTATAAATAATTTCACCCATCATGCAGCAAGAGAATTTTGTTGTGTGGTGGGTGTGTTTTTGATTGCAAGGTATAAAGTGAGTATATTGTTTGCAACGTATCATTTATAAAACTATTTTTCCTAAAAATCATGTATTAATTAAAAATTAATCATTAATTAATAGCAACGTGTTACTTTTGACATCGTAAACCATACATCTTCAAGATTGAAATGAAAAAACACACCATTGGAATTGTACTATTCCTATTCGTTTTATCAACACCTGATATTGTTGCTGAAAAAGTAAAAGTGCTTGTATTCGGCGATTCCCAAAAAATCGTGAATGAAGCTCCGGTCAGTTATACTGCGGCTATGGATAAAATTCTGACCGACACGCAAACTAAAGATGCCAGTTTTATCATGCATATGGGCGACATAGTTGAAGATTGTTTGGTCAGCAACTGGCAGGTAGCACAAACCGGTTGGCAAAAACTGGATGGTAAAATACCATATGTATTAGGTATTGGTAATAACGATATTGCAAACGATAATGGTGGAGATAAATATAAACAGTACTTCCCGTTAAGTACTTATCAAACCTGGCCTTCATTTGTATCCAACTACGACCAAAGCATTAATGTAGCTCACCGTTTTAATGTTGCGGGGGTGAATTGGATGGTTATTTCTATGAAAATTGCACCGAGTACAGCTATTTTGGCTTGGGCTGAGAATTTAATTGTCAACAATCCAACTAACAAAATTTTTATAATTAGTCACGATGCAAACCCAACAAGTGACGTTACCAAATTAGCCCTTAAATATAGTAATGTACTGATGGTTTTGTGCGGGCACACTGAAACTGTTGAACCTGTGGAACTGACAGCTAATCAAGGCAATAAGCTATTGTATTTAAAAACCTGCTTCCATAACAAAGTGCTGGATATGTATGCCTGTATTTTGGAACTTGATGTAGATGCAGGAACCATTTCAGGACGTTATTACTCGCCACAATATGAAAAATTCTGGGACGACACATCGGCTCCTTATTATGGCGATTCCAAAATGCCAACGAAACTTATTTGGTCGTATTCGGGCTTTAATTTCAAAAACAATGATGATTTATGTCCTAACGACCCGACCAAAGTTGTTCCCGGAGTGTGTGGTTGTGGTGTTCCCGAAGGAACTTGCACCCCTGATAATTTTCCACCCGATTCCATTGTTCTTCAGGCCGAAGATGCTGTATTTAATGGTCCGCTCATCGCTACAAACCAACCAGGATATAATGGCAGCGGTTTTCTCGATTTCACAAACCCCACCAACGATTTTGTTACCTGGACTGCCAATGTGAACTCACCGGCGAACTATGTGTTAGCGTTCCGGTATGCGCTCACCACAAACCGCCCCATGAAATTAACCATAAATGGCGAAGTCAGAATTCCTTCTATAACTTTCCCGATAACGGGGAGTTGGGGGATTTGGAATAAATACAGAACTACGCAAGCACTCAAAGCGGGTAATAATACCATTACGCTTACAACTATTGGTTCCAATGGAGGTAATTTCGATGAATTAGGTATTAGTGGTGCTCAAGTAGTTAGCGGAATTATAAACCCCCAGACTAATCTTCTAAAAAAAAATGTATATTTACATCTTCAAAATAATGGAAATTTAGCAGTTGATTTGACTGGATTCGAAAACTCAGGCAATGTTCAAATTAAAATGATGAATTTATTGGGGCAAATTGTATTTCTCAAATCTGCAAACAACCCAACTCAATTAGAAATAAATACTTCAACTTTTGTAAAAAGCTCAATTTACTTAGTTTCCGTTGAAGATATTTCATCGAAAGTATTAAAAAAAATAATTATATAATTCTGTTTCAATGAAAAAACATCTATTCGTTCTGATTTTTATTGGAATAGCAATTTTTTGTTTTGCTCAGGAAAATCCATTTGTCCGCCACATTTATACTGCCGATCCGTCGGCACATGTATGGAAAGACGGAAGGTTATATGTGTATCCTTCGCACGATGTTGACCCACCCAAAGGTTGCGACCGTATGGATCAGTATCATGTGTTTTCAACTAACGACATGAAAAACTGGACCGATCACGGCGAAATACTCCGGGCCTCGCAAGTGCCTTGGGGAAGACCCGATGGCGGTTTTATGTGGGCGCCCGATTGTGCGTATAAAAATGGAACGTATTATTTTTATTTTCCACACCCAAGCGGAACGGAATGGAATAAAACATGGAAAATTGGCATTGCTACAAGCTCAAAACCAGCTTCTGATTTTAAGGTACAAGGTTATCTCGAACTGAATGGAGACCAATTTGCCATGATCGATCCCTGTGTTTTTGTTGACGAAGATGGACAAGCTTATTTTTATTACGGTGGAGGTGGAAAGTGTAAGGCTGCCAAATTGAAAGAGAATATGATTGAATTAGCGGACACCCTGACTTCAATGCAAGGACTGCAAGATTTTCACGAAGCTGCCTGGGTTTTTAAACGAAAAGGCATTTACTATCTAACGTATGCCGACAAGTATAAAATTGCTGGAAAAGGCGCAAACCGTCTTAATTATGCCACAAGTAAAAATCCCCTTGGTCCCTGGACTTATCAGGGAGTGTATTTAGACCCAACGGGTTGTGATACAAGTCATGGGTCGATTGTACAATATAAAGGTAAATGGTATGCTTTTTACCACAACAGTATACTTTCCGGCCGCGGAAATCTGAGATCGATTTGCGTTGACAGATTATATTTCGACCGAAAAGAAATGATAAAAAAAGTTGTTCAAACAGGAAAACTCTATTCAAAATAGTAATCGAAAAAAATACAGAATTTAAAATCTTTTATTTTTATAATATGAAACGAGCATTAAATCAAAAACTTACCACAGTAAAAAATACTACAGGACGTGTCTTTAAGTCCCCCTATCGGGGGGATTTAGGGGGGCTAAAATTTTACACTACACTATCAATTTTGTTTCTAATCATCAGTTTTACTACCGATGCTTTAGCCGGAAAAATCGTTTATCCGTGGCGTGCCACAACCGCTATTGTAAAGCAAGGCGAAACTTTTGAAGTATGGTTCAATG
>JBBQMQ010000187.1:0-8089 GCA_038329115.1 Bacteroidales bacterium | reverse complement strand
CAACGACCTGACTATCTCCCTCTTTACGAACATCATATTGATGCCCCTTTTATTGCAAAATATTTAGGAACTGAAGTTAATTCAGCAGGTAAAAGCGGAGTAGAATTATTAGAACATTATAAAACAGTTACCGGTTTTTGGAAATCTATGACGTATGATGCTTTTGATTATGAAGCTGCAATTTGCGAAATTTTTCCCGGACATGGAGCTATACACGGTGGAGATGGTCCAATACAAAACAGAGAGGATTTCGAAAAATATCCATTTCACGAACTACCTAAATTGTTTTGGGATACTTACACTCCACATTTGGAGGCAATTCGTACAGCTCTACCATTAGGCATGAAAGCTTATGGGGGTTGTGGATATGGAATATTTGAGTCAGCGCAGGATTTAGTTGGATATACGTCACTTTGTATAATGCAATATGATGATCCCGAATTATTTGCTGATATTTTTAAAAAAATTGGAGATTTATACGAAGAACTTTGGACAGGAATGGTGAATCGTTATTCAGATATTTTTGTTTTCTTCCGCATGGGAGACGATTTAGGTTTTCACACGAATACCTTATTGGAGCCTGATACTATTCGTGAACACATTATTCCACAATATAAACGCGTAATTGATATAGTACACAATGGAGGGAAAAAATTTCTTTTGCACAGTTGCGGTTGTATTTTTGATGTAATGGATGATTTGATTGGAATTGGCATTGATGCAAAGCATTCAAATGAAAAATCGATAGCACCATTCACCCGTTGGATTGAGCAATACAATGATAGAATTGGATTGTTTGGAGGTTTCGATATGAATGATCTAATACTTAATCCTTACGAAACAGTTTATTCTCAGGTGTTGGAAGAAGGAACTAAGTATCGTCAGATGGCAAAAGGATATGGTCTTGGTTCTGGAAATTCTATTCCTGAATACGCTTCGGTAGATGGCTTTAAAGCTATGGTTGACGCTGTGAATGAAATAAGAAGAAGAGAAACAAGTAAATAAGATTTTTTATAAGTTATTATGTTCAGGTGCTCATCTAAAATTAAAAAAGAAAAATGAATAAAAAAGATTCGATTTCGTTAAATGTATTGCCAGTCATGTTCGGATTCTTTATTATGGGGTTCGCCGATGTAGTTGGTATAACTTCTATGCATGTAAAAGAAGACTTATTGGGTAGTTTCAGTCCAGAATTTAGAGACACACTCTCAAATCTGATTCCTGTGGCACTGTTTTCCATGTTTCTTATTTTCTCTATTCCAACAGGGATTTTAATGAGTAAAATAGGACGCAAAAAGACAGTTCTTTTAAGTAATGTCATCACCATCTTGGCAATGTTTATTCCATTAATCGAATATACTTTTGTTATGTCATTACTAGCTTTCGCTTTACTTGGTATCGCAAATACTATTTTACAAGTTTCACTAAATCCATTATTGACCAATGTAGTAAAGGGTGATAAACTGACATCAAGTCTCACTGCTGGTCAATTTGTGAAAGCAATTTCATCGTTATGTGGGCCCTTTATTGCTGCATTCACAGCATCTCGGTTAGGTAACTGGCAATATATATTTCCAATTTATGCTGTAATCACATTAATTTCAACAATTTGGTTGCTTGCAACTCCTATTCCTGAAGAAAATTTTGATGGTAAAGCCAGTTCGTTTAGCAGTGTATTTGAAATTTTGAAAGATAAAACAATCTTACTTTTATTCTTAGGGATTATCTTCGTTGTTGGCGTTGATGTGGGTATAAATACTGCTTCCCCCAAAATATTGATGGAACGTTGTGGTATGAATTCAATTGATGCAGGATATGGTCCAAGTATTTACTTTGCTTTTCGTACTGCTGGAGCATTTATTGGTGCAATTTTATTATCAAAATTCTCTTCAGTTAAGTTTTTCAAGGTTATTACAATTATTGCAGTATTGGCATTAGCAACTCTGATATTTGCGACAGATAAGGTTTCCATTTTTGTTTTGTTTGCAATTATTGGTTTCTCTATAGCCAATGTGTTTTCAATAATTTTCTCTATGGCTATACAATCTCGACCCGAAAAAGCAAATGAAATTTCCGGCTTAATGATTACGGGCGTATTTGGTGGAGCTGTGATTCCTTTCATAATGGGTCTCACTTCTGATACCATGGGCTCTCAAGTAGGTTCAGTATTGATTATTTTATTGAGTGCCATTTATTTAATGTTTTGTGCTTTTATAGTTAAACTAAAATAATAAGATTATGAATAGTCCTGAAATAGGTTTGCAGGAAAGTAAACTTAAATTAACGTATATTTTTAGAGAGTTTTTCGAATCAGGTTAATTAACTTAATCAACATAGTAACGTGTTCGATACACTAATGGAGTTACTCCTGTCACTTTTTTAAACTGTTTATTGAAAAAACTTAAATTATTGAAACCACTGTCTAAGGCAACATCTAAAATAGTCAGCGATTTATCCATTAAAAGTTTGCTTGCAAAATCAACTTTAATTTTGTTCAGATATTCGAAAATAGTAATACCTACAATTGATTTAAAAAATCGACAGACTGAACCTTCTGCCATATTGACTAATGATGCAATCTGCTTTAAATCAATACTCTCACGGTAGTTTTTCATTAAATACTCGTGAATGGTCAGAATACGTTTATTCTTAGTATCGAAGTGACGATTTTTGTAATTGACACTTGCAAGCGGCACTAGATCTAAACTTTGCCCAATAATATCCATCAATCTGAAAAACTGAAGAAAGCGTTCAAAGTTATCCAGGTAAGGCAGTTGAAGCATAATGTTGCTAACCTGATTGAGTGTATCACAGGTAATACGTATTCCTCGTTCAGATTGTTTTAATGCATTGGCAACATGTTTTAATTCAGGAAGAGCCAAAAACTCTGATGTCAGTATTTCAATTGGGATTTTTAGAAAGACCATTTCGAGTGAGCGACTGCTTGGACTCAGTGTTTCTTTGTTAGGAATCCATACATGAGGTAAATTTGGACCAATAAAGACTAAATCACCTGGCTGAAATTCTTCAATTGAATCGGCCACAATTCGTTTGCCAAATCCTTCAGTGATGAAACTAATTTCATAATAATCGTGATAATGCCACGTGCATTTTTCAAGGTTATCCTGAAATATACCAATGGAGAATGAAGCATTTTCTTTAATATTTATTTTATCAATGATAGCTGACATAGTATTGAAATTGAGTGTTTTTTTTATTAATCGAACAAGCAAAATATACAAATCGAACATTTACATGCAAATATAGGAATAATTGTCAATATAGCACCAAAAGTAGTGAAAATAGTTGTAGGTACAGACCAATTTTGTATATATTTTTGTAATGCTGATTTTAAATAGTCCACTAATATTAATTAAACAAAAAATTACGTATGAACGAGTTATTAGAAAAAATTCTTGAAGTAGTAGAATTAGGAAAAGCAGATTCAAAATCACCTTTTCCACCACAGTTGAAAGGGCAGGATGGTGCATTGGAACTTACCATTAGGGCTCTTGAAGAAGGTATTAGCCCAAAAGAAATTCTTGAAAATGCTTTGATCCCAGCAATGGATAAAGTAGGCAAAAAATTCTCTGAAAATAAAATTTTTGTCCCTCAAATGCTAATGTCTGCCAGAGCCATGGGTGCAGCTATGTTGCAACTAAAACCATTTTTTGCTTCCGGCGAAATTCAAACAAAAGGCACATTTATTATTGGTACTGTGAAAGGTGACTTGCACGATATTGGTAAAAACTTGGTGGCCATGATGGTCGAAGGTTCCGGTTGGTCAGTAATTGATTTAGGCGTAGATGTTCCTGCAGAACGATACCTCGAAGCTTTAAAAGCAAATCCAGGTGCAGTAGTGGCTCTTTCAGCCCTTTTGACAACTACCATGGTAAATATGGGTGAGATTGTTTCCGTTATCAAAGCCGAACTTCCTGAAGCTAAAGTATTTATTGGCGGTGCACCTGTAAACAATGAATATTGTAAAAAGATCGGAGCTGATTTTTATGCACCAGATCCTCAGGGTGTTGTAGAGTACTTAAACGCTATTGCTTCTTAATTTCTCCCTAAAAAACTTTTGCTGAAATATCCCTAAAATGACCCTAATTTAAGGGTCATTGGATGTTTTTTGCTTAATTTGAAAAGAGAATATAAGATATAAATGCCTAATATATAGAACAATAAATATTATTTACAAATGATTGATATGAAAAGTTGGGTTGACCAACAAATAAAAACCAAAACCAGAATTGCCATTCCTATTATGACACATCCTGGTATCGAAATGATTGGAAAAACTGTAAAAGATGCCGTTCAAAATGGTGAGATTCACGCACAAGCCATAAAAAAGTTAGCAGAAGTTTATCCAACAGTGGCCTCCACCGTTATTATGGACTTAACCTTAGAGCCCGAAGCTTTTGGTTGTACTATTGAGTTTCAGGAAAACGATATGCCGCATATCTTAGGCAGATTGCTGAGCAGTGCAGAGGATATTGAAAATCTGAAAGTTCCCGATTTAAATGCCGGACGAGTTCAGGAATACCTAACAGCTAACCGATTAACCGTTGAAAGTTCAAAAGGTATGCCTGTATTGGCAGGAGTTATTGGACCCTTTTCATTGGCAGGACGATTATTTGATATGTCTGAAATAATGGTGGCATGTTATACCGAACCCGATGCAATTATGATGTTGCTCGATAAATGCACAGAATTTATTATCAATTATTGTCGTGAATTGAAGAACATTGGTTGTTCAGGGGTAGTTGTTGCCGAACCGGCAGCTGGTCTACTGGCAAACGACGATTGCAAAATGTTTTCGTCGGAATATGTAAAAAGATTGGTGGATGAATTACAAGACGATAATTTTCTGGTGATTCTTCATAATTGCGGAAATACAGGTCATTGTACTGAAGCAATGCTATATACAGGAGCTAATGCCTATCATTTTGGCAATGCAATTGATATGGTTCAAACCCTCGAATACTGCCCGAAAGACAAACTCATTATGGGGAATGTGGATCCGGTAGGTGTAATGAAAATGATGACACCTGCTGAAATAAAATCATATATCGGCAATTTGTTAGAGAAAACAGCGAAGTTTGACAACTTTGTACTTTCAACAGGTTGTGATTTGCCTCCACATGTTCCGGCGGTTAATGTCGAAGCATTTTTTGGAGCATTGGCAGCGTTTAATAAAGCGAACGGAAATTGATAAATTTTCGTAATTCCGGAATAAATTTGTCATTCAGCAATTCAAATTAGACTTCGGGATGTTGATAATTAACTATGAGCATATATAATAAATGGACTATTTAATTGATGCTCGAAAATGAATTATTTAAACTAAAAATATCAATATTTTAAATTTTAAGCAATGAAATACAAGAGTTTAATTATCAACAATCCCGAAGATTTAATGTTTGGGATGGCACCCAAACCGGTTAAAACACGCCGTGGGTTGGAAATTGGTGGTGGTCAGGTATATGCTGAATTAAATTTCACACTGCCCATTATGAGTATCAACGACAATACGCTGAAAGAGGTTTACACACATTACCGTGAAATAGCCGAAGGTGCACTTGAACGTGCGTTACACCTCGAATCGAAAGGTGTAGTGTTGGAATTGGAAACATTATTGGAAATGACCAAAACACCTGCTATCGGTATTGAAATCACCAAAATAATGAATGAAGTTTGTGAAAAGTATTATCAAAACCACGGACTGAAATCGGAAATCCGCCTAACTCCCAATGACTTACGCGAATTCGAACGACCTGCAAAGCAACGTACTTCTCAGTACTTAGAACCAATGTTCGAGCTTTTTGAAAAAGGAGCATTGGCTGGTGGCGATTTACTTTCCATTGAAAGTACCGGCGGTAAAGAAGTGTCGGACGATGCGTTGATGAATTGCGACATAAAAACCGTTATGTTTGCATTGTCTGTACTTGGTGTTCGTGACATGCAATTCTTATGGAGAAAAATTGTGGATGTAGCCAATAAACATGGAAAAATTGCAGCGGGCGATTCAGCTTGTGGATTTGCCAACACAGCTATGGTTTTAGCTGAGAAAAAATACATTCCTAAAGTATTTGCTGCTGTGGTGCGTGTTATTTCGGTGGTTCGTTCAATCGTAGCCATGGAAGAAGGTGCTATCGGACCAGATAAAGATTGCGGTTACGAAGGACCATTCCTGAAAGCTATTACAGGTATTCCAATTTCGATGGAAGGAAAAACAGCTGCATGTGCACATTTAAGTCCAATTGGAAACATTGCTTCGGCTTGTGCCGATTTGTGGAGCAACGAGTCGGTTCAAAATATCAAGCTTTTGTCAGGTATGGCACCAACGGCATATATGGAGCAACTGGAATACGATGCCCGATTAATGAACGAAGCTTTGCGTGCCGGTAAATTGCACCGCGATGTACTTCAACAATTATTAGTTTCATCGGATATTTACACCGACCCACAAGCATTGATTCTTTCACCGGAAAATGTAATTCGTATTTCGCGTGAACTGATAAAAGGTGACTCGTATGTGGCAAATGCAAAAAATGGAGCTTTGGTTACAATAGACATTATTGAAGAAGCAGTCGCATCAGGAAAACTAAAACTTTCAGACATGGAAATTAGCTACCTTCCTTATATGCGCGAAGAATTGGAGAGCATTCCAGAAAACGAAAGTGACTTTGTGGAAATGATGATGCCATTGGTGGATCAAAGTAAATTCATATTGTCTGAATACGGTTTATAAAAGAACCCCCGATCCCTAAAGTGGCATATATTGTTCCCCTTTAGGGGTTAGGGGTTATTATTACTATGGAAAAAATACCGATAAACATAATCACAGGGTTTTTGGGTGCAGGCAAAACTACAGCCATCATCAACCTTTTAAGGCAGAAAACCTCTGACGACTCGTGGGCTGTTATTATAAACGAATTCGGAAAAATTTCCATTGATACAAAAACAGTGCAATCAGTCTCAGATTCAAAAAATGTATATGAAATTACAGGGGGATGTATTTGCTGTACGGCAAAAGAATATTTGAATGAAACTTTACTGGCTGTCATTCAGTCAGGAAAATACTCACGCATTATTATTGAGCCCACAGGTTTAGGAGGAGTAGATATGGTTTCTGAAATCGTAGCATCACAAACTATTCTTGACCTTAAACCAATTATTTGTTTAGTGGATATCAATTTAGTCCAACAGCCTAAATTAATGATGATTCCTATATTTAGAGCACAAATTGCAAAATCCGCCCGTATTATTTTTACCAAAACAGATTTAATTTCAGATGATTCAGTTATAACTGAATTGAAAGAACGGTTTCTGAAATCTTTTCCCAAATCTGATATTTCGTATGAAAAATTAAATATTTCCTTGTTAGAAGGAGTTTCTGTTAAAACGGAAATTCCAAAACAGAAATTTTCTCTGATTGACCCAAATTTATCAGCTACAAATTTTTGGCAAAAAAGTTATACTTTTGACATCTCAAACATCTTTGATTCAAACAAACTAAGATTGTTATTCCAAAACCATAGTTCAATTATCAGAGCTAAAGGGTTTATTCGAACTGAAATGGGTTGGAAATTGCTAAATTTCACACTTTCAGAGTGCCTTTTTGAAGATGCTGTGGATTGTATTGAAACAGAATTTGTGATAATTGCGGATAAATCAGAGTCTGATTTGATGAATATCCTGACGGATGAAATAGGAAATGCTTTAATTACAAGCGAACTAACAATTTAATTTGAATGAAAAAACACAATATTCATCTCCAGCCTTTAGGTAAGACAATTAAGGTAAATGACCAAACACCACTGATTGATGTACTGCACGAATTTGGTATTGAGTTTCCATGTGGAGGTAAAGGAACGTGTGGAAAATGCAAAGTGAAATTGTTGGAAGGCGAGATAGAGATGAATGAAATTCATCAGCAAAAAATTCAGAAACTTGGATTGTCAACTGAATGGCGGTTGGCTTGTCATAGCGCTTGTACAGCTGATATAACCCTTGAAATAGAACAATTCAATCATTTGATTCTGGCTGATGAAAGTGAGTTTGAATTTATCCCGCAAAAAGGTTTTGG